>NZ_CP104066.1 GCF_026651605.1 Alicyclobacillus dauci
GTTTCCTGTGGAATCGGGCATCAAATACGAATATGGGTTAAACGTAGATAGATAGTAATTTGGTGCGAAACTTTCCATGGCGCTATTTTCTGATTGAGACAACAGTGATGACATATCGGATGAAGATATTCCATTCGTTCCCGATGTACCATTATTCACTTGAAAAAGCGGATTGGCGTACTTTTGGGTCTGGGCCAGGAAATCCTGCGTCGACATGTTGTTTCCACCAAGCATGTTCGTTATAACTTGGCCGGTTTGATAAGCCGTATTGAAATCGTTTGGATTCAAAGCGACTTCTTCATTAAGACCGGCTAGAAGTGATGAGTTTCCGTTCGATGCAGAGGAGTTTTGAAATAACTCACCATTCGTTTCTGCGGCACTTATTTCCGACTGTAATTGCGGAGACATTCCACTGCTATCCATGGTGGTCGCACTGTTAGCAACAGAAGCCCAGTTCGAATAACTAGGAGACAAGAGAGGATTCCATCCATAACTTGAAATACCGCTTATCACGTGCCAATCCTCCTATTGCCTTTTAAGAAAAATATACCACGAAATTACTTAATGCCCAAGTATTTAACCAGAACGCGAAAGTCATGTTAATCGCCACAAGTACAATGGGCATAGAAAAAACCATGCAGATGAATCCACATGGGCACGATTTCGAATTACAGCTTGTAGACGTTCGCAGCTTGTGGGCCTTTTGGTCCTTCAACGATGTCGAACTCTACTCGTTGACCTTCGTCAAGTGATTTGAATCCGTTACCTTGAATTGCGCTGAAGTGTACGAATACATCGTCGCCGCCTTCAACGGAAATGAAACCGAAGCCCTTTTCAGCGTTAAACCACTTAACCGTTCCTTGTTGCAAAAGAATTCCTCCATGGTGCGCAGTGCACATTCAATTTACTGATCCAGCGGATCATGTATTAAGTCCCATTATATGTTTGAAAAAATGCAAATGTTGTCGAAACGTGCCACCTTTGGAGAACCAATTTCTTTTTCCCACCGTTGATACTAAAGGACGAGCGCTGATGTATTGCTACCCCATTTATGCCCCCGTTTGTTACCCCATTTATTACTGGGTTTGTGCCCTCGTTTAATACTGCATTTGATACCCAACAAAGGAGTGGAACCTAAGCGCACACATCTACGTAAAGGAGGTGACATATGGCACGAAACATCACATTCGATGAGCTGATCGTCAAAATTAGTGCTGCGCATGTCATCGTTGATGAAGCCA
Organism: Alicyclobacillus dauci; assembly: GCF_026651605.1. Lineage (GTDB taxonomy): Bacteria > Bacillota > Bacilli > Alicyclobacillales > Alicyclobacillaceae > Alicyclobacillus > Alicyclobacillus dauci. The sequence continues at coordinate 1,242 of NZ_CP104066.1, forward strand.
TTAAGCCAGCACTTGAGGCCGCATCCGTCAAAGTCAAGGAAACGGCGGAACAAAAATTTGGCCACTACCAGGATTCGGTGGCGGGAGGCCAGTTCCCCGCTTGGGCAGCCCTTTCCACGACATATCTACAACGCAAACTAGCCGCTGGTTCATCTGGAGACGATCCGCTTATCGGTGCACCAGGACTAAGACGTGATGGCGGTACTCCCCTTTCAGAATCCATCCAATACACCGTACGCGGTCTCAATGCTTACATCGGGACGGATAGTGAAGTTTCCGAATTTCACGAATTTGGTACGATCCACGCCCCGCCGCGTCCGTTTTTGAGACCGGCGCTTTTCCAATCGAAACAACAAATAGTGAAAAACATGGGCGCGGCGGTGCAGGCTGCACTTATTTCATATTTCGGCAAATAGGAGAGTTGAACATGTTAAACCGCAAAATCAAACGCGTTGAAGTAAATGACGAATTGCGTATCACACTCGATGAGTCAGACCATCGCCGTACCACATTCACGCTGTACGTCAATGTCATGGGCGAATGGGTTGCAAAGGCGACTCGCACAATGGAACACCCGGACGCAAACAAGCATCTGCAATTGGTGCATCGTGCTAAACAAGCGTTACGCAAAGCAAATAGACACCATAAGCACACGCCAAATGTCGAAACACTTCGTGCTGCTGAACACTTGCAACAGGTTGCTGAACAAGCACAAACGATATTTCAACACTACGCAGATCAGCGTGATGCACTGGTACGCGAGTTGTACATCGAAGCGGGTGTACTGGACCAAAGCAATATCGATGAATTTGATAGCAAAGTAGCCGAGTTACGGGCGGTGAATGAATAATGTCAGGAGAAATTTACAATTTAGAAGTCGTCATATCCGCCTATGACCGAGCACTTGCACCGTTAAAAGCAGTATCAGCTCAACTTACGGCGACATCGAAACAATATGCGGTCATGCAGAAGGCCATGAAAGCGGCTGGCGCTACGTCTAGTGAACTTGGCGCATTACAACAGCGCATGGATGCATTGGCTCGCAGCGACGCCTTTTCAAAGATGGCACCGCAGCTCAAATCGGTCGGTGCTCAGACGTATCAAATCGAACAGCTGGCCAATGGTCTAAATAAACTGGCAACGGCACGAGATAAAATAGCGTCAGGTCAGTCACTACTGGCTAAAGGCGGAATGGCTATTGCTGGCGGTTTGGCAATAGGTGCATCCCTAATTGAGCCGATCAAGAACGCGATGGATCTCCAGAAGTCTATGATGCAAGTCCAAATCGCAAGTGGGGCCAATCCGAATCAAGTAAAACAACTCACTGCCAATGCAATGCTCGGAAGCCTTGATACAGGCATATCGAGTGTGATGGTCGCACAGGTTCAGCAAGCACTCGCACAGTCCCGTTTGCCGTTGGCTAACATTCTAAGCAAAAACACGTTTGACCAGTATTTGAAATTCGCCGATCTAATGTATCAACGGAACGGCACACCGGTCAGCGAATCAAGTGCGTCAGCCGTCCAAATGTCGCACGAGTACCAGCTCTACAAAGACCCTCAAAAATTGTCGAGTTTCTTGAACCAACTATGGCAGACTCTTGCCGTGACTCACACGAGCGTTCAAAGTTTTGGAAACATCTTCAGTTATTATGCGGGGCAAGCGAACCGATTAGGAATAAGTCCAAACAGTGCCATGAATATGGAGTCGTTCCTTATATCCAGTGGCCTAGCCGGTAATGGTAGGTCGGGCGGATCTGATATTGACAATTTCTTACAACGCTCATCGTCCCCTGCATCTAAAGCAGCATTAGCCGCAATGAAGCAGACTGGACTTATGGGCAAGAATGGGGAAAGTATATTCTTCGGCGCTAATGGAAATTTTGTCGGCCTCCCACAACAAATCGCAATCATGCAGCAGTGGTCTAAACAGTTTAAGGGTAATAAAGCACAAGAAATCAACGCGGCAAAAGTGATTTGGGGTGCCCAGGGAGAACGCTATGCCCTTGCACTCAGTGGCCCAAGCGCACCAGGTATGAACACGCAATTACAAAAACAGATAGGTGCCGTGCCTGGTGTCGAGAAGTCCCAAGCGATGCAAATGAACACGATAAGTGGACAATTATCGCGACTTAAAATGGGATGGCAGGACATGATGACGGGTCTCGGAATGCCACAATTGGCTTCGGCCATGAACTTTCTCAAGTCGATCAACGACATGGTATCGAAAATTGTCCAGTTTGAAATTGCACACCCATTGTTCATGAAATCCGTTGGGAACCTGATTAAATTATCTGCGGCTGCGCTGGCTTTTCGCGGCGTGCTGATGGGCGTGGCCGGTACAGCGAAGATTTTTAGCGGTGCATTTCACCTCACCAAACTATTCGGAGACCTAACCAAAACAGCCAGTGGAGCAAGAACACTAACCGGGGATTTCGGTTTAGTCGGCGGCACGATGAAAACTGCGGTCAGTTTGTTCAGAGACTTGGGATCGTGGCTTGGACGGATAACTGGACTTACACGTGTATTCACAACCGTTATGCGTGTGGCTTCCCTCGTAATGCGAATGAATCCTGTAGGACTACTTATCACTGGCCTAACATTGCTCGGGGTCGCCATTTACGAGTTAATCAAACATTGGTCCAGCGTGTGTTCGTGGCTTTCCAGAGTTTGGAGTTGGTTCGACAAGGTAACTGGTGTCGGTAAAGCGTTCGGTGCGGTTGCTAAGACGATCATGAGTTTATGGTCGCCGGTCGCAGCCTTCTTCGATAACATTTGGAAGCACATTTCACCCGTGATTAGTGGAATCGGCCATTTGCTCGGCATAGGTGGGTCCATAGCCTCACCAACAGCATCTATCCCTACATCTTCAATGTCTACAAGTACAACAGTCCACATTAACGCAGGTGCCATTACAGTTTCCGGCGTATCCGACCCACATGCTGCAGCAAAGTCAGTTTTGGATCAACTTGGGAACCATTATTCACTTCAAAACTGGTCGTCTCCATCGGGACCAAATAAATTAGCGTTCGGTCACTAAAAACACGTCACCCTCTGTAAAACAAACGGAGGGTGAACGTTTTGATTTGTGGTATATTCAACCATATACGCATGTAAAATCAGATAGTTTAGATAAATATGATGGGAATGGGTGATAAAGTGAGTGATTTATTCGGGATATTGAGTTTTTTATCGTTTGTATCTTTAATTCTAGGATTGATTAAACCATCGCTAGTCCTTCATTGGGGTAACCACAGAACAAGAGGTCGAGCAGCCTTGACGTACATTGGCGCAATTGTAGTGTTTGCCATCTTGTCTGGTGTCACCTCAGGGAATTCCAAACCTACGACTCCTGCATCTGCACCTGCAACCAACGACACATCTGGTTCCTCAAACACTACATCAACGGTAGTATCGAATGGTTCCAGTAGTTCTAATACTACAGTTACAACATCCAAACCGAAAGCCACTACGAAAAAGAGTGCTCCAGCAACAACATCTACTCCTAAATCCACATCAACTCCGGATGCTACAGCACAGTTAGCATTTTTGTCTTCATTTCCAGCACTGGATTCGTCCGGTTCGATATCGGTTAGTCAGCAAAGTACAGATTACGTGTCTCAACATCCGCAATGGTTTCCGGCTGCTTCTGGCGATTCGTCTTATTCCAAGGCGATAAACCATGCCCTTACAATTCCGATGATTATGAAAGACCCATCATCATATGCAACCACGTTGTACCAGAATACAGGCACCGTTACGGAGATTCATCAATACCACAATCCAGATTACGCTATGGTCCAGGTAGTTGTTGATTCTGGATCAGAGGCAGGAGCCGAAGCAATCGTTATGTACGAGGGTAGCACCGGTTCAATTGTCCAAAATTCGCAAGTTCAATTTGTTGGTTTGCCCGTGACTGAGTGGGATTTTTCGAACGTCAGTGGTGGAACAACACAAAGCGTGCTATTTGACGGGGTTAGCTTGAAGCAACTGTCATAACAATACACATTCACCCTTATCCATCGTGATAAGGGTTCTTTTTTTGTCCGTATACATATGTATGGCGCAACCGGTACAAGGGGTAGGTGACGATGATGAAGGTCATTATTACTCATAGTGACGCGAAATATGCCATTCGTGATGCATGTAAACTGTACGAGAAAATGTGTACATCGGGAAAGTTCCTGGTCCAGGAGATGTTTTAGGGGTCACGTCACGAAACGGAAAAAATCGTACGCTAAGAAAGCATTGAAAAAAACAGATACCCCCTCACAAGGACTAACGATCTTTTTCTGCCAGGGTGTTTTTGAATTAACGCACCCGTTAGTGCCAGAAAACGTCGCCAACTTATTCCAACGTCAAATCGTATTCTGGTGGCGATTTCACTTCAATCGTAACCAATCTGTATCCGTGTTTTTTGGCTAAATCATAAGCCTTAGGTCCAATCGCATAATTGTGCACCTTTTTGAACCCTCTTGTGAGATCCCTGGTTACAGGACCAATTAGGGTGGTATGCAGCCGGAATGGCTTCAACCCTGCCCTCTAGTTGCCCCACGTCTCCTGGTCAGAGCGTTGATATGCAGAAGCGCTATGAACGATAACACCGCCGCGCGTTTCTTTCTCGTCGACCGAACTATCATCCAGCAAATACTTTTGCCAAACCGAAAGCAGCGGCAGCCGCAATGCCACCCACAAGCAATGTTTGAATCGCGCTCTTGAATGGATTGACCCCTGTGAATCTGCCTTTCACAAATCCGAAAATAAACAGGGCTATCAGTGTAATTATCACGGAAGTCACTAGGGCAGTATTGGCATGGTGTATAAAGATATACGGAGCAAGCGGAATAATACCACCAACGATATAGGAAATTGCAATGGTAATCGAGCTGCGCACCGCTCGTTTTGGATCGGGTTCCTCAAGACCTAGCTCGAATTTCATCATAAAGTCGATCCAGTTTTTCCGATTTTGACTGATGGCATTGACGGTTGTTTCCACATTTTCCTCGGGAACGCCCCACTGTAAGAGAAGTGACCTGACTTCTTCTCTTTCCCTGCCCGGCACTTCGTCGATTTCACGTTCCTCACGACGGAGCTCGGAAAAATAGTGTTCGCGGTCTGTATTGGCAGCGAGATATCCGCCCAACCCCATGGCAATACAGCCTGCGGCGATTTCGGACATCCCAGCAATCACTACCAAAGAAGTTTGAGATACCGTTCCTGATAAGCCGGCAGCTAAGGCAAATGGGACCGTCAAGCCGTCTGACATTCCAATAACAATATCTCGAATAAATTCTGAGCCTGTGAAATGACGTTCTGCATGCTCCATTGCTAAATAGCCCCATTTCAGTAATCGCAATCGATATATGGATTCAGTTACACCGGTTCTTAACGATTATCATTGACACATTACAGCAGTTCCATTAGTACATTATTCGTTTAGTTAGCCTATCTTCCGACATTACTTTCGTCCATGAATGCCTTTCCTATCATCATAGGTTGGTTAGTGGTCCAAAACCTGGACCAGGGTGGGTATTAGTCAATCGACTCACTCGTACCTATAAAACACACCCAACGGGCGACATAGCCAGTTTAAGGCTTCGCAGTTTGGATGCTAACGATTACGGCGTCCCTCTTATGAATTAGGCGTGGTGTACATAGATAAAACCCTACACGGTCATCCTAGTTTAGGGAGGTGGTTTCAAATGGATGTATCTTTTCTTCAAGAAGAACTTAAACGTTGGGGAGAATTGATCATTACTGTTGGTGGGTCAACTTTTGAGATTCACGGAGGGGATAATGTACAATTCGACGTTCAAAAGAACATCATTCGGTTTAGTGCACCTGATGCTCAATACATCCTTAATGGTAACAGCATAGCATTTGTAAAAATGCACTTAGGTCATATTGCTCAATAATAGCAATCAAGCCGAAATAAAGAGCCAACGGAGAATTCCGCTGTTGGCTCTTGCTGTTCTCCATATGTCGCTCATCTGCCCGAAAACGCAGTAAGCGCCGTGATACGAAAATGAATGTTCATGCAAAATCATCCGCAGGAGGTTTACTCAATATGCTCCCGCTTTAGTCCCAAGGCTCCCTCGTACGATGTTTATGTTCCGCCCGTAATTAAAGCTCTCCTCGATACTGTAGACTTAGCCACCTTCCTTTTTGACGGAGCGCTACCAGGTACGGATACCGCCAGAACGACCAGAGTGGAACACATATCCCCAATAACAATGTAGCTTCACACAGACCTTGAACGGCGTTCACTTTCTCTACGTCCGCAAAACCAATGACTGGGTGCATCGCACGGTCCAGAATCATGAGGTTGATGATTACAATGAACGCTACCATCAACAATACGAATGGAGTAAGTACTTTCACGGATGACATTAAACGTGGCGATTTCTTGTGAAGTCGCCATCTCCCAGCGAAAGCTCCCGTTTCAATACTGCAAACAGAATGCAACTTGTCTAAATGCATAGTAACCAATACTTTCCGATAGCGTATCCTTTGAATAACGGGTATCCATACCAAAATGGCTAAACAAATCCATGGAACATCGAATCTGAACCAATTGGGTGTTTTTTCCTGAGACGACGGCACATGGAACATTACAGTTAACGCCACTGACAAGCACCCGACCAATACAAGACAATAAATCACCAAGTGCGATGTCTTTATATACGAATAAACACGAGCATCATCCAATTCCTGAATCACCTCAGTCCCTCCCAGCAGATATAATGCGTGAGTCAGTTGGTAACGAACGTTACATACTATTCATGCTGCGTACTCCTGCCCGTTAGTCCCATAACGATTTGTATACTTGTCATATTGAACTATACCTAAAACTGACGTCAGAGAGCCCATTAGAGAAGCGTCAGAATAGGCTTCGTTGATGATTTTTCTGACATCATGATATGGACGTCTATAATTTCAATCTGACAGGTTAGAGCCTTAACGTACGATTTTGTCCGTTTCGTGAAGTGACCCCTTTTACGAACATTTTTGGGATAGATACATCCCCACTAATACGGCCAGGTAATCGAACCTATTGCGTGGCACGTCGTTCGTTGTGAATGGCTTTTACATATAACACAGCCGCCCCATCAATTAGAGGCGGCTTTTTTATCAATTCGAGACGATTTTTTTCAGCAATCGTACATCCGTTTCTGTTTCGCCCAATCTGGACTTAATGTCCTTTACGTCGCGGCTAGTTTCAAGTACGGCTTGTTCAACTTTGTCGATACGCTGGTTTAAACGTGCTTCAACATCGCCAATCTCTTCGCGTACGATTTGCCGTATCGCATCGAGCAATTGTTTTTCATCCACGTACAATCAACTCCTGTGCACATCATAATGGAAATCCCTTATCCATATCAACGTTAAATGCCTCCATTGGGATAGCAATGACGGACGGTTATACGTACGTATTCTATAGGGAACGCCTCATTAAGCAGTGCTGATGGCCCTCGCTGCCAGAACTGCTACGACAACTAATGAAATAGAGGATTGTGTTACCATCAGGACCTTGGCCCTCTTGGATAGAACGGGTGTATCAGTGGGGCTGAACGCGGTGCTCGTATTAAACGCAAGGAAGACATAATCGGAAAACGTTGGAATCCAATCTGCCCAAGCGTCAACATTGGATGCCATCTGTGGGAAGAGGAAATCGGGACGCCCTGGTTGCTTGATGTGTCGAGGTAGTGGGCCTCCTTGATCGATTTCCCAGTACCATACCGCGAATACAATGATGTTAATTATCCACAACAGTGCCGCGTCCCGAAACAGTCCCGTGCCGGTCTCGGTATGCTTGAACAATGCATAAATAAGAAACAGCACACTGATAACGAGGCCGATGGTTAGGACGGTAATGATGGTAAAAGCGATACGACGTGTCCAACTGTGGTGTTCGCGAAATATTGCCACGGTTAAAGGTATCATGAGTATGCCGACAATCACTAATGGTGCCCACCGAGGTCCAACAGTGACAGTCTCTGTCATAATACTCAATAGCACCCCAATAAAGACAACAGCAATGAGAAACGACCAGCGAGGTGGTCTAGTACTCGGCCTTCTTTGTAAACGTTTAGAGTCCATTTCCACGTTATCTTCCAACCTTCGATTCGTCGCGTCTTATCATCATTAGCGGTTGCTCATTGTCTAGTATCATCGGAACTTGGTCCATCGAAACGTGGTCGAAGAAGTGATAACGATTATCCTTCTTCCATCGGAAACGAGTTATTCATCACCGCTTATACTTAATAATATTACTGTTCAATGTTACTTAACAGTATTAGTAGTCAGTAATAATGTTACGTATGTGACGCGTGTTTCAGGTATCGAATTTGGTCTATGGTCTCGATCATTTACTTAAAGGAATTTGTTGATATACCTAGAATTAAAATCATATTCACTATTCATTTTTACTGTTCAGTATTACTTATACGTAACACTTTTACATTTTACTGTTTTGTTTGAGGAGATGAACAGATGGGGATAACGATTAGTTTCGGGCTACAGAAAGGCGGCGTATCCAAGACTACAACGTCAACTTTGTCAGCATACATTTTGGCTAATCAAGGTCACCGTGTGCTAATGGTCGATATGGACTCGCAAGGAAACGCTTCACAATTCCTTACAGGCAAGAGTCCGTATGACTTTCAAGGGAAAACAGTACTCGAAGCATGCAAAGAACGCGATCCACGTCCATACATAGTTGGTGTCAATGAAAACTTGGACTTACTCCCTGCAGAGGATTTACTCTCAACCTTCTCGCGTTGGCTGTTCGATGAGTACAAGCATACATTGGGACGTGACGCCGACCCAAACTCACTCTTATTCGTCTTAAGGGATACACTTGCGACTGTGAAAGACAAGTACGACTACATCCTACTCGACCTCCCGCCGAATCTTGGTGAGCAGACACTTAACGGCATGGCGGCTAGCGACTGGTGTGTTGTGATGGCACAGTCGGAACCATTCGCGTATGACGCTTTGCAACGTTACCTTGAAACACTCGAACACATCCACGGTCGTGTAAACGCGAATACAAAGTTAGCTGGAATTTTAACTACACTTCTCGATGCGCGAACCGCGTTAGGCAACTTTATTCGCGACCGCATTGCTGAGGAGTATGAGGACTTGGTGTTTGACACGGTTATACGCCGCAAATCCCGTGTAATTGAATTCAGCTTTGAAGGTATTAGCAACAAGAATAAAACGGATAGAGAAGCATTGGAAATGTATGAGGACTTCGTGAAGGAGTTGAAAGCACGTGTCAAAGGCTGAACGTTTCCGCTCGTTGGCTAAGTCGAAGAATGAACCAGACACAACGAATCCGTCAAAGTCTGATGTTATCGATGAAATTGTTGGTGCATCAACGGTGGAGATAGCCGCCACAAGTACAGAAAAATTTTCGAGTAACAATAATAGTAACAGTATTACTGAACAAGCAACCGTAACAGTGAATCAAAACATTGAGCAGGAACACACTTCATATTCAGTTAATAACAACACTGAAACAAATAACATTTCATCATCAGTTAATAGTAACAGTATTACTGAACAGTCAAATGTAACAGAAACACGAAGGAATGCCTCTGCCACGCGTATTCCACGCCCTATAGAGGAGTTTGAAAAGCGTCTTAAAAGGCCAACAATCGAAGAAACGCATACCCGTGCGACATGGCTCGTACGCAATGACCTTTTGAAGCGGTTAGAGAAGCTAGCCAAGCACCAACAACGCGGATTCAAAACCCACGTAGTAAACTATGCGATTGAACGCATCCTAGACGAGCTGGAAGGCAAATGAGGACGTCAAAATTGGCTTTATTGCTCGGTTTTTGAGGTGATCCACTATACTTGGTCACTTGATCCAAATCGTATGACATGATAGATTCGGATCAACCAAATATGGACGGCATAAAAACCGAACCCCAGAGTTGGCGCTCTGAGGTTCGGACGTGCACTCCTCGATGTGCGAGATCGAGAAGTCGCTTTTAATTTGACACCGACATTGTATCTATTTTCGTTAGATAATACAAGAGGTGCAAATTGGCGAAAACGGACGGAATTTGACAGTCCGACTTCTCGGCTTTATCTGAAGCTGCAGGAGTCGGATTTTTGTGCATGTCCTTCAAAGGGGACACATGTATGGCAAAGGTTCAAGATACAGGAAGGGTAAAGAAGGGTTGGACCAACAACTACTTCACAGTCCCAAATGGCATATACGAAATGGACATAACAGGCTACGCAAAAGCCGTGTACATATATCTGTGCAGACGAGCCGATAGCGACGGTCAAAGTTTCCCTGGCTACGGAACAATTGCTACTGAGGTTGGTTTTAGCAAATCAACGGTTCGTCGGGCAGTCGATGATTTGATTACAGCTGGACTGCTTATAAAAGAAACGCGTGGGCGCAAGGAAAATGGTGAGTTTTACCCTAATCTCTACACAATAATTCACCCAATGGATGCTGTCTCAGAGGAAGTATGCTCTGACAGACCATACCCACCCGAAGGTATGCTCTCACAGGACATACCTATGGTCAGCGGTGATACACCTATGCTCTCACAGAACATACCTATGTTCTCAGAGAACACAGAAGTAAGATCCATTAAGGACAACCCAATAACAACACCCATTAAGGACACTACACACACACACCATGTGAAAGCAGAAATTGAATCCGCACTTACACAGATAACTGTCACAACAGAAGACCGTGTGTGTGACAAATTTATTCTTGATGAACTCAAAGACTCGTTAGCAGCTATGGGGATTCAAGTGGCCGACAAAACGTTAAAAGAGTGGTTAGAACTCGCTGAAATCACTGAAATTGTTTATGCATGCAGACTTGCGACAACGCAAGAGGGCATAAAAAACCCATCCGCATATATTACCGGTGTACTTAAAAACGGCGTTGTGATGGTGAAACAGAACCCTCAAAAAACAACCAACGACAAACGGTACTCCAATTTTTACAAACTATTTCCTGACAATTAATGCGCCTACGATGCCAATTGTCGGTCCAATGATTAGCTGGTTAAAAGTACCTTATCGTGGTCCTTGGGCCCGGTGATATCCTCGTTATTAGGAGGTGATCACGTTGGTCTTGTTCCCTATCCACCGCTGTTATTGTCGTAAGTGTGATGAATGGCAGTATGTGAAGACTCTGGGTGAAATTGTGAATGGCCCTTGGTTTAAGAAGTGTGGCGGAGAGATGAAGCAGGTGGAGTTGAAACAGAGCCAATTGGATTTGTTTCCTACGCAGGTAAAGAATCCCCGAAGAAAATGACTTCATTAGTACTGAACTGATCCTCTTTTGAATCCCTTGCGTTAATTGGCTCGTATTTCGCTTCTGAGACGTTTTTTGGATTGGCCTAGTATATTTATATGTCCAAGCCGCTTAAACGTCTGAGATGCGATTCTGAGAGGGTATTTTGATGTACATAAAAAACGCCCCCTCATGAATGTGCCAATTATTGTTTTGATATGCGGATTTCTTGCCCAATGTCAGCGATTCGGTGGTTATGATCGTTCAAACGTGCTATGGCCTCGGTTAATGCCAATTTTAGTGTCGTTTAATTCGACGCGGTGCAATATTGCTTGCAATAGTTCCTTAATTTCGTCCACGTGATTCACTCCTACAGCAACATTCTACATAGGGCAGGTAGCCTCCTGTTTTGGGAATCGGTAAATAGTGTGCACAACTAACGAATGAGGTAACAAACGAGGTAACGGATGGGGTGGCAAACGGGGTAACAAACGCGGTAGCAAATGGGGTAACACTTCGTCCTCGCTGTGCGTTCAGCCTCAAAGCCCTTCGAAGTGACTTGGTTCTTCAAAAGACCCCCTTTTTTCGAATCCCCCATTTGAACCGGCCTATATTTCGTTTCTGAGGCGTTTTTAGATATTCCTGGTAGGGGTCACCTCACGAAACGGAAAAAATCGTACGTTAAGGCTATTACCTGTCAGATTGAAATTATAGACGTCCATATCATGATGTCAGAAAAATCCTCAACGAAGCCTATTCTGACGCTTCTCTAATGGGCTCTCTGACGTCAGTTTTAGGTATAGTTCATCCGGACAGTATTACCGCTATGCTGGAGATGCCAAGTCGTTGCGTGACACCAAAATGCTTAACGTACAAAAATCGCCGTTTCGTGACGTGACCCCTACTACGCATGATGGACAAATTTGATAGTCTTCATACATCCTCTTGTGGCCAATACAACCCCAGGTCTGCACACGACCGACCGTCCCGTTCGCCTTTGCGCAGACCCCAACAAGGTTATTAACTTTTACACTGCTCTAAATCTGGTAAAAAACTTCAAGAATTGACCTGACCAAACACATCTCATCTCAGGTTTAATCACATCGTCGTTTTTTGAATCCAGTTGTTTTATGGGGTTCGATTTCGATTGTATACAGAATACTGAATACGATTTATGATAACTCCATACGGATAATCAATATACAAAGAGATTGCGATTCGGGGTTACAGGGTACGATGAGATTAAATACCACAAATATGGAAGACATAGAATATTTACGCAGTCTTATGATTAAGACGGCAGAGGAAAGAGGGAGTTTAGCACATCCTGATGTAGTTGAAATCAGTCAACGCTTAGACACCCTCATTAATGATATCCAGCGAGTTCGTTTTGAACGATACTGTAAAGCTACAGGATGTTTTATTCGGCCTTCTTTTCGGACTGTGTTTTACCGTTACAAATTCCAAGTGGCACGTCTTGTCCATTCACAAGCCTAAAACCAGTTTTAAACACCGTATCTCGTACGGTCACCCGATGAATGGCGTGGCAATGAATGCAATACATTATGTGATTCATTGTTAACCATCCCCTTTAATCTATTATACACAATTTCTCCCATTTGCTTTAGTGCGTTAACATGAGAAACTGATGTACTTTAATAATTCTTAGACAAATTGTGTCGGTATCGTACGGATATCCATGGGGATCTCGTATTTTGTGGTTTCACTCAAGCAAAACGGTTAATCTTCTAAATGGTAGATCATCTGTAATTAAACATGGTTTCCGTAAGGGTGATTAATGTGATCAATTTATCAAGTGAGACCTGGAGAGAACTAATCGACTATTATGGGCTAAATGACTACGACCTAAAGACTTTGTACGACAACATGGACTTTTTTGAAAAGTATGCGGATGAAATTGTTCATGAATTTTACGATGAAGTTATGAAAAGAGGGCACCTAAAAGGAATTATTAATGAGAACAGTACTGTCGAACGATTAAAAAAAACGCAAGTATGGTATTTGAAAACCCTTGCTACGGATGTAATTGATGACGATTATATTGCTGGCCGTGAAAAAGTTGGTGCGGTGCATGCAAAAATCGGATTATCTGCCACGTGGTACATTGGTGGTTACTCAATTTACCTTCGCTGTATACGGAAAAGGCTTAGCCATTCAGATCCTCATGTGAGCTTTTCAATCTACGAAGCTGTAACGAAACGAATATTGTTCGATTCTGCGATTATTTTGGAACAGTATATCGGAGATGTCATGAGCAAAAACGAAGCGTATATCAAGCATATGACAAATGCCTCTAATGAACTTATACAATCCGTTGATCAAGTGACCGCAATCGCATCTGATTTTGCAAATTCCGCTACAGTATTAGCTGAAGCTCAAGGTGCAGTTGTTGAATCTGCATCGACGTTGTATGACAAAAGTACTGCCATTGACGCGATGAGCAAGTTAGTTATAGAAATTGCAGCGCAGACACATATGTTGGGGTTAAATGCTTCAATCGAGGCGACTAGGGCAGGCGATCGTGGTCAGGGATTTACTGTCATCGCAAATGAAATTCGAAAATTAGCCGAACGAACTAAAAAGTCGTCAGAAGAAATTAATACATCTGTATCAGAATTAGTGAAGTACATTAACAGTATCAATCAACAGGCCGAACAAACTATGGCTACTTCAGAACAACAAGCGGCATCGGCACAAGAGTTATCGGCGTTGATCCATGGTATTGAGGATATTGCTACTAGGCTAAAGCAATAAATAGAAAATGTTTAATTTCTCACAAATATGTCCATCCTGTTCATAGCGATGCTAGACAAGCTATGCGGGGTGGACATTGTTATGCGTGCTGTAAAAGACAATCCAGCGAAGCGATTACGTGTGCTTATGGCCGAACGTGACATTAATACTCAGGAACTAGCCTATATGTCGGGTGTACACAAAAACACCATCGCAGCCATACGTACAGGTGAAACAACAAAGCCCAATTCTGAAACACGTTATCGGATTGCCAGAGCGCTTGGTGTCAAAGTAAACAGTATATGGCCGGATTCTTGAGTTGAGACGGGATTAGTGATAAATCCTAGGAATCTCGATTTACAACACAGATAGCGTATAAATACGTCATCGGCGTGCGCCTAAAGATAAACGTCCAAGTGTAATGCGCCGCCGACAATTTGAATATGACTTGTTTGTATCTGTAAGATAGAAGGGTGAGGGGCGTTCGGCCGCCCCTCTTTTGTTCTTAATGAACGTGCTGAGCAATGATGATGCTTAGATTGATGGCAGTCAAAATAAGCATCCCAAATGAACAGCAGGCCATCAAGAGACTGCAGGTTTCTTGTATGGTCATTTTTTTGCCCTCCTTTCTCGGCCGAATTGATTGTATATGCCGGTTTAGACCAGCTCCACCCGATTCACCTCCTTCATTCAAATACCGTCACCAAAATGGCTTTTGAGTAAAGAAGTTCGAAAAATTATTCGGTACGAGTCTCCGTGCGGGGCTCGTATTTTTATTTAAATGCGGAATAGGACATTTTTTCGGTGACATATCATCCACCATCAACACAAAGAGAGGTGATTCACGATGGAATACGGTGAGAAGAGACGCAGCGTATCGTTTAACCTCAACGATCCGGAAGAGCGTGCTCTTTATCAGTTCTCTCAGAAAATCAACTTTAGTGGTCTTGTGAAACAGTATCTAACTCGTGAATTTAAGCAGCAGTCACATCAAATATCAGCGACACCGGAGGCATCTTTCCAGGTGAATTTAGGCGGTGATCAGTAAGTGTGGGATAACGGAGAATTGGTTTTTGTTGTGGTCGGTGAGGCTGAGACTTACTTGTGTGCGCTTGATTGGCTGTCCAACTGGATTGCTTCAGGGTATCGGGTCTATGGGGCAGCCGACACGGTTAGCGATATTGAACGGATGTACCGAGATGCTTGGCAGGAGGAGGGAATGAAGTGAAAAAACGTACGGCTGTTGTCTTAATTGGCTCAATAGCGGCGGGAACGGTAACCGCAGCCACGTTATCAGTGATGTGGTGGACCATTATTCCAATCTCCATTTGGTCTATGGGAACGGCTGTTATTGGCGGACAGACGATGAACGTTTTGCGAGTTAAAAACGGACAATTGCAGCCAGTGAAGGTCTACAAATCGCCCGAACAATCCGATGTTCTTCGCAGGATGCAGTAAGGCTATTGCCTGGTTCAGGCTTATGCGTGGCTGGGGCAAAAGTTGCGTGTCCGTCAAAATTTTTAGCTCATCATCGAATGCCCCACAACAACACATATCGTACCGACGATAATCTCCCAAAACGCAGCGAGGTACGGCATAACATATCACCCTTTCTCATTGTTGGCGTTATGGTGTCCCGTTAAGGAGGGGGTATCCACGGTTACTCTTGGAGCTTTCATCATAGGTTTTGGGCTTGGTTTGTACGGAAAGTGGATCGTACAAAAATCCTTTGGGAGGTGGCACCGTTGAGAAAACCTGTCGTGATCGACATGCACGAGTTTGTTGTGAACGGAAAGGTGCGGCGCGTAGATGCATATCGAGTTGATTGGCATCAATTCACCTTAGCTGCCGGATCTATGGGCGTTGTGCTCGAAGCTGTACCGGCATTTGTCTACGCTGGCACGGACCCGGCTGTAACGGTAACGGCAAGCGAAGGTGCTCAGCTCGACAGCATGCACTTTAACGCTGACGCATCTTGGGCGGATTACGTCATTCCGCTCATAAGGCACCAGGCGTTGCCGCTGGCCGTGACAATGGTTTGCTGGGCTGGACTTGAGATGATTCTGAGGCGTCCATCAAGCGCCCTAGATCGTGCTAAATGGGCAATAGGTGGCTACATCGGCATGCAGTTTGTTCTACCGTTCATTCGGCACCTGGGACACCAATTCGGGGATGTGTGAGGAGGATTTGCGTGAAATCATTGCTTATCGTGCGGAACGTTATCAATGACATATTCCCATCGAAGACAGATAAGACGCTTTGGATCGCTAATGGATTCACCTGGACGGCTGTGCTCTTTATGGGTGGATGGATTCCGATGGCATGTGCCGGTGCGGGTACGCTAATGTATTCCGGAACTCTAGAGTTGATTTATCGAGCACGAGAGGAACATAGCAAACTGAGTGGTCATTCATGAAGTGGCCATGGCAAGTAACAACCACGTTCGGGGCCGTGGATTCGTCGCACGCCGCGTCGCATAGTGGGGTTGACCTAGCGCTGCCGATGGATACGCCGGTGCAGTCTATAACGAGTGGAGTGGTCGAAAAGATCACACATGAAGGCTCACAAGGATTCGGGAATGCCGTATGGCTTAAGGAACCCGACGGCTATCGGATAGTGTTCGGTCATCTCGACAAGGTGAAGGCGTACGCTGGGGAACGGATTCACAAAGGAGATGTCATTGGCCTGTCCGGCGACACAGGGTATTCCACTGGTCCACACTTGCATATCGGAGTTATGGCGCCGAACGGTAAATGGGTCGATCCCGATAATTATTTTTCTCCGTGGCACAATTGGTTCCATCTCTCGAGTAACCGCGTCAAGAACAGCGAGGATGAGTTTGTAGTCGGACACGTTGAGCATTGGATTGGGGAGATCGTGAAAGGGTTGGCCAGAGACTTTGGAGAGTGGGCACTTCATCAGATTGCACCCATTGCTCTTGTCATTTGTGCTGTGTCCTTACTTGGAGTCATCGCCGGAATGGTTAGGCCGCGTCGTTGGGCCTTCTACAGCGGTTTAATCGCGACGATTGCATATCATGCGGGGTGGGCATCCTAATGAGGCCGTGGAAGTATGTTTATCACGAGATGGAGACTATAAGAATTACGCCAGATCGGTCGGCGCGGAATGTGCAGGGTCACATCTTTGCGAATGCCCTACATGATTGCCATTCAATTGTTTGGGACCGTCTCAAATTCGGTTGGAAGGGTATTAAGCACACCGCGCCGGTTCGGTTCTGGCACATCATCGACATATCCTTACAGGGCGTTAAATTCTACTTCGCTGCGCCTACTGGTGAATTCTCTACCTACGCTACTCATCGTTTGAATAGATACTGGCCGAAAGCAACGATAGAAGACGGACAGCAAATTCCGCTGGTTGAGATCAGTAATACTGATGTCATCGAATTGAATCTAACCAAGCACAACATTTTTGGTCTTGGTATTGGCCGAGATGAAGACACTACACCAATCGCTGACATCCTCAGTGTCCTGGAGGACTTTCGAGAAGACGATAGAGCGGTCATTGCCTACTGTTTTGAGCCATACGACCGCGTGTCATGGGCTGACATTGCTGATAACGCTTATGAAGCGCTAAAGGCCGGGAAAGTGCCGAAGCGTTTTGAACTGAAGGTAAAGGTTAATCAGATGAAGGCTGCCGAGTTTCTAAATGACCAGCTGCACGGCGCTTATGACACTGTATTTGGCGCACTGGATGGCAAAGAAGCGGCCAAGAAGAAGGATAACGACCGGAATAAGAAACCGGAGAAGTCATCGGAACGCCTTGTACTTACACAGCAGAACGAATTCAGCGCTGTCACACGCAATAAACGCAGTCAACCAGTGTTCAAGGCATGGATGCGTGTTTTGGTCACCTCTAAGGATGCTGCACGCCGTAAGGTACTGACACGAGCATTCTCTAACGCATTCGCCGCTCTGAACGGCGACAACTCAATACGGGGGCAGCGCGGTAGCCGGTCGGCTATCGATGAAGTGAACACCCTTCAGTTGCACCAAAAGACGGTGTTGAGTCCAGGCGTGAATATCCTGTCATCCACTGAGTTCGGGAAGCTAATTCAAGTGCCTACAGCGTCCCTCCAGGACCAATACAAGGACTATATCGAGGCAATCAATAAGCGCGAACTGGATTTGCCCGATTGGCTAACGTCCGGGGGCCTAGAACTAGGCGAGGTAACGTACAAGGGCAAAACGGAAACAGTGTACATCCAAACAAAGGACCATGACACGCTATGTCTCCCCTGGTTCGCTTTTGGACCGCAGGGCGTAGGCAAGACAGGGCAAGGTGTCAAAACGGCCGTGGAGTTTATCAAGGCCGGTTACAGCGCCTTTGTGATTGACGTGGCAGATGGTGACCTAGTGACCGAAGCGCGTGATGCAATGCCGGAATGGATGCCCGATGATCACATTATCGATATGGACTTAGGTCACAAAGACTTTGCCATCCCGATGAACTGGTCAGAACGGGCTGCAGCTGGTGATCCGGATGACGAAGCAGACGTGGCTAACCTCATGGCCGCGCAGTTGGTTCGGTTCATCGATACGATAGCCAAGAGTGAGACGTCAGACCGGATGTCGATGTACTTAAAAGATGCAGGTCGCGCACGTTTAGGCAGACCGGGGGCCACGCCGCTGGACGCGATGCTCATGCTTACCTCAAAGAAGTATTGGGGGTTGCACAAACGATACGTCGTAAGTCCGCGGGTAAAGGCGAAGCTCGAAGCATTTTGGAATCAGTCAGACAGAGAACGAAACGAAATTATTCGCCCCATACAAAACCGCATTAGTCTTCTCATGGACGAAGAACGAGTCGCAGATCATACCCTCCAACCCGACAAAACAGACGCCGATGGCAATCCACTCATTAACTTTCGTAAATGGGCAGACGGTGACGAGCATCCGTATTTCGTTGGGATCCGTATACCGAAAGACTTCTTCCTAGACGCTGGCACTGACGCCGTGGCCACTTTCGTCATCTCAAAGCTATGGTTGGCTATCTTGAGCCGATACGATACGGCAAAGAAGGATCGCAAGCCCTGTGTGTTTGTCATGGATGAGCCACACCAGTTCCCGAGCGCATTGCCGCTGTATAAAGGCGTGGTGCGTGAATCCCGTAAATGGCGTCTGAAGCTCATGTGGCTGGGGCACACGCTCGAGGACTTCAAGGACATCATCGAGCAAGTACGCGCCGCCGGGTGTCAGTATTCGCAGTACAAAGCGAAGTCGGAAGCCAGTTTAAAGATGGTCCTACCCGAAATGGCACCGTTCACCAAAGAAGAGTTGATTAACATTCCAGATCGTTTCTGGGCGGTAAATCGAATCACGGCACCAGGCAGCGAAGAACCTGCACCAGCGTTCCTAGCACATATGGCTGCGCCACCAAAAGCGGTTAAGAATCGCTCATACCTGCGTGACTATTGGGCCCAGACGCTTGGGCGGCCGCGGAAGGAAGTACGCAAAGCATTGATGGATAAGGAGGCTCAATATCTATGATGGGGGCACTCTTGAGGGTGTTTAACTGGGGTTCGAAGGTTGATGCCGGTAGTCCATTCACATTGAGTAACCTGGACGATTTGTCAGACCTGGCCGATGCACTGCGCCAGGCGTTAGGATGGTGAGCTCATGGGCTTCATGAAAATGATCATTTACGATTCCATTCGTAGCGCGCGCCATGCGGCTCGTGAACGTGCGAAGGATAGCGCCAATACATTTCCCCATACGGGACTGAAACAACTCGGCAAAACGGCTGTCACGAAGTCAGATGTCGACCGACTGGCAGATAAGGTGGAGCAAACACGTAGCGATGTACACCGGGGACTCGGAGACCTGTATCATATGCATTCGACGAATGACGAGTTCCTATTCAAGCAAATGGATAGGCTTCATGATGCCATCGACAAGCATGGACAAACGATCAAAGAACTGGTGGATGTCATTAAAAATATGGGTGGCCTTGGGTGAGCTAGTCGAAGGACCAACTGCCTAGCAATCATGGAACGAATATAAACCTTGTTGAAATATTAGTTTATTGTGAATAATATATGTTTATTCGGAAGGTTGGGTTTGGAGGGGCAAAAATGCCGAAAACGCACTATTTTCCTAAGGACACTGTCCACTATACGTGGGATAAGTCACATGAACCGTTGCTACGGATCCAAAGTGGTGACACAGTCATTTTTGAAACTAGAGATGTAAGTGACCGACAATTTGGGCCTAATTCGACCACAGAGGATGTAGCCAATCTAAACTGGGATAAGGTATATCCGTTGTCTGGTCCGGTATTCGTCGAAGGTGCTGAGCCTGGGGATACGTTGGCTATCGAGATATTGCATATGAATCCTTTAGGATGGGGTTGGACAGCTGTACTACCTGGACTAGGTTTACTGGCAGAGGATTTCCCCGACGCGTATTTACGTACATTTGATTTGTCAGATGGGAAATACGTGCATTTTCGAGAGGACATCAAGATACCCATCGAACCTTTTTTCGGAACCATGGGTGTGTGTCCTAAGGATGCTGACGGTCAACCAATTATGCCACCTGGTACATTCGGAGGTAATCTCGATACACGGCAGTTGACTCCAGGTACAACTCTTTATCTCCCTGTCCAAGTTGCAGGTGCATTATTCAGTTGTGGTGATGCCCATGCAGCTCAAGGCGATGGTGAAGTTTGCGTTACTGGGCTTGAATGTCCTATGTACGCCACTCTTCGTTTCAATCTTATCAAGAATCAATCGATTCCAGCCCCTCAGTTCGAAACTGCAGGAGCACTTACTTCGAAAGTTAACCACGCTGGTTTTTATGGAACAACGGGCGTTGCTTCTGACCTAATGGTAGCCGCAAAAGATGCCCTTCGCGCTATGGTAAAGCACATTTCTAATAAATACGAGATGACACCAGAAGATGCATATCTTCTTTCCAGTCTGTGTGTGGATTTAAAGATATCCGAAGTAGTCGACGCTGGACAATACGTTGTTAGTGCAGTTTTGCCTTTGGCTGTATTCCAAAGATAGTCAGTACAGTATCTGATATAAAAAACGACCCCTGCGAATCAAATCGTAGGGGTCAAATTATATGTAGTAGGGGCATCAACGTTATGGATTAGAAGACGAATATTACAGTTAGATGTCATGAATGTAAGAATCGTCCTCTCCGTTACAGAACCAAACCATCCCCTAAAACCCGATGGTTACTCGTTAAAGCGGAAATCAATTTAACGCCAAATTAACGCCAACTTATCACCAATTTAACTCCATATTGACATGCAAAAGGGCAGTCCATGGACCGTTCCAGTCATGACCACGTTGGTTGTGTGTAGCGTACACGTTTCATTGAACCGTTAAAGGTGTAGGTGCAAAATTGATTTGCTTGCTCCTCATCTAAACTCCTTGCACACCTTACTCCTTCCAAGGTCATCTGTGCGGGGAGTTTTTGATGTTCCCGTTATTTTTCTACTGTGTACCCTTAACCCGAGGTACATTTTTACACTCCATTACATTTGTGTCCAATAATCGATGGCTGTTAGTTTGTGAACAAGGATTGTATGATTCGTGACCAGACGAAATCCACGTGTAGAGCACACAGTTCATTGATCGGTGAAACATGTAGGTACATACTTGGCTGAAAATCTGTAAACCACCTTATTGTCCTCGTATCGCTATTATGGTGATGCGAGTTTTTTATGTCCAAAAAAGACAGCCCACCGAAGTGGACTGTAAGAATGGGTATGTACCCTGGAGACACAGACGTACCGCATGCCCCGCCTTCGCACACGACATTGACAGCCACACATGCCGTCCTACCTAAATTGCCGGAACCACAGTATATGACGTTACTGGTGCAAAGTCCGTCGATACGTGACGTGTAAATTTAAGGGACAGCCGATGGCAGGGCGGCTGTCCAGGAGTAAAGGGTTGTATATAAAGGTCGTTACCGACCGTCCACACCGCTGATTATAAATATTCCGTTTTAGGTTCAGTTGGAGGCGCTGTGTAGATTGTGTGGATTGTCCTTAAAAGAACCAAGTCACCTAGTCAAACCGTTGTTACTGTAAGAATAATGGATAATTGCATTAGCACCTTTTTAGCACCAAATTAACGCCATATTAGCGCATTATTATCACCTTTTTAACAACAAAAAAGACGCCCGTTGAAGGACGCCAAAAGGAGAAAGGATTGGAGGCCATCTATAGCATGTCCAGTTAAACTAGCGATTATACACGTTGGGCAAAAAGTTTTTGATCTACTAACAAAAAAGTCCCCGTGCACCGACCGAAGCCGATGACGAGGATAAAAAGGGGTAGAAAGGGTAAATGCAGGATTAGTGTACATCCCAATGATGTACATATGGGCGTTCAGTGGTATTCATCATATATTCCGTATCAATTGACTCCAAAGTTGGGGTGAATGACGTAAAAACGTTTTTGGGTACAAATTGTCACCAAGTATTTTTGATGGTGCGAATGTGTCACTAATCATCGGAGACGCTTGATATACGGGGATGTCAAGGATTGCAGGAACCTTCCGATACTTGCAGAAATTGTGAGTAAGGAGGGTGAGTGCATGAAAGTCGAAATATTTTTCAATGGGGAACCATGGCACGATACTAAATGGGATTGTATTCCGCGAATCGGCGACAGATTCCTATATCATCATCCTTCTGGTGATGACTTTCACTGTGTTGTTGATGATGTAGTTTGGGTGATCAATGATCGACTAGAAGTTTCTCCCGAGTTACGAACATCAGTCAAAATCAAACTTGAAGGAAATTTAACATTACTCGATTGACCCGCTTCGGCGGGTTTTTATTTTGCCCAAATACGTGATAGCGCGAAGGGTACGTGGTTCGCGTCAGTTCTCACGTAAATCACTAAGAGGAGCATTTGCTACTGTGCCATCCTCGTAATGGATTTCGGCATATGCGTTGGACTCGAACACTTGATCAATATGAACAGCAACACCGCGGTACTCTACATTGATAATCTGGGGCGATTCCATAATTTCTTTAGCTCGATGGATATCCATTTGAAACCACCTCCCTAAACTAGGATGACCGTGTAGGGTTTTATCTATGTACACCACGCCTAATTCATAAGAGGGACGCCGTAATCGTTAGCATCCAAACTGCGAAGCCTTAAACTGGCTATGTCGCCCGTTGGGTGTGTTTTATAGGTACGAGTGAGTCGATTGACTAATACCCACCCTGGTCCAGGTTTTGGACCACTAACCAACCTATGATGATAGGAAAGGCATTCATGGACGAAAGTAATGTCGGAAGATAGGCTAACTAAACGAATAATGTACTAATGGAACTGCTGTAATGTGTCAATGATAATCGTTAAGAACCGGTGTAACTGAATCCATATATCGATTGCGATTACTGAAATGGGGCTATTTAGCAATGGAGCATGCAGAACGTCATTTCACAGGCTCAGAATTTATTCGAGATATTGTTATTGGAATGTCAGACGGCTTGACGGTCCCATTTGCCTTAGCTGCCGGCTTATCAGGAACGGTATCTCAAACTTCTTTGGTAGTGATTGCTGGGATGTCCGAAATCGCCGCAGGCTGTATTGCCATGGGGTTGGGCGGATATCTCGCTGCCAATACAGACCGCGAACACTATTTTTCCGAGCTCCGTCGTGAGGAACGTGAAATCGACGAAGTGCCGGGCAGGGAAAGAGAAGAAGTCAGGTCACTTCTCTTACAGTGGGGCGTTCCCGAGGAAAATGTGGAAACAACCGTCAATGCCATCAGTCAAAATCGGAAAAACTGGATCGACTTTATGATGAAATTCGAGCTAGGTCTTGAGGAACCCGATCCAAAACGAGCGGTGCGCAGCTCGATTACCATTGCAATTTCCTATATCGTTGGTGGTATTATTCCGCTTGCTCCGTATATCTTTATACACCATGCCAATACTGCCCTAGTGACTTCCGTGATAATTACACTGATAGCCCTGTTTATTTTCGGATTTGTGAAAGGCAGATTCACAGGGGTCAATCCATTCAAGAGCGCGATTCAAACATTGCTTGTGGGTGGCATTGCGGCTGCCGCTGCTTTCGGTTTGGCAAAAGTATTTGCTGGATGATAGTTCGGTCGACGAGAAAGAAACGCGCGGCGGTGTTATCGTTCATAGCGCTTCTGCATATCAACGCTCTGACCAGGAGACGTGGGGCAACTAGAGGCCAGGGTTGAAGCCATTCCGGCTGCATACCACCCTAATTGGTCCTGTAACCAGGGATCTCACAAGAGGGTTCAAAAAGGTGCACAATTATGCGATTGGACCTAAGGCTTATGATTTAGCCAAAAAACACGGATACAGATTGGTTACGATTGAAGTGAAATCGCCACCAGAATACGATTTGACGTTGGAATAAGTTGGCGACGTCTTCTGGCACTAACGGGTGCGAATGTGTGCAATAAGGGTTCCATTAAAAACACGAATGAATATCCAGGACGCGGTATATAAATGAACCGCGTTTCTTCATGTTTCAAGACACTCTTAGAGTAGAGGAAATCGGAATTCTTGTCCCAATAAATGTCTTAGCGTGGGTTTTACGTCATTTTGTTGGCGGGACCCCTATTTATGCGGTGTGTTCGCTGCTCTTCTTATGAGACAAACGGGCAGTTAGTTCAACAACGACTACATACCTCTGGGGACGTGAAGATACCTCATTAGATAATAAAACAGGGGGCGAATAAACCCCCTGTTTCTGCACTAATGGTGCAAATGATATGGGACTGTCGTAACAACGACATCTTTATGTCGTAGCAGCCAGGTTCTTAGGAGAAATGGTGTCTGATTGTGAAGAATGTGGTGCCACCATTTTTTCGGTACGAATTGAGCAATTAATAGCTGAATATGGTCGGGTTTTCCCCTTCATAATTCTCCAATCGACGTAGAAACTTGGATAGTGGGTAAAGAAGTGATCGATATTCACTTTTTACGGTTACAAGTCTGCATGGTGAGCCCCATGCCTTCCATTTTTGCTCCATCCTTTCGATGGATTCATCATCAAATCCAATGTACAGGGCAATCACATCTTGACTACTGCTTTGGGCGAATGAAATTGTTTCGACAACGATACGATGAATACCCGAAATCAGTACAACGGAAAGAATACGATGTTTGTGAGGATGAATTGTTTCTAGATCGATGCGAAGTTCGTCTGCAATTTCATCGTAATGTTTCCGAATTTTCATTGCGCAAAAGATTAATACCGGTAAAACGATCAGAACAATCCAAGCACCACCTGTAAACTTTGTCACTGCAAAGATGACGGCGACGAGTGCTGTAACCAAAGCACCAAATGCGTTAATTGTCGCTTTGACCTTCCAAAGGTGCCCTCGAACCCTTAACCAACGCTTTGTGAGACCCAATTGCGCAATGGTGAATGCCACAAATACACCGATGGCGTAGAGTGGAATTAGCGCATTGGTTTGCGCATGAAATACTTCAATAAGCAGGGCCGCAAGTGCAGCAAGCACAATCATTCCGTTTGAGTATCCTAACCTGTCTCCACGAAGTGCCAGGGACCTTGGTAAAAATCGATCTTTAGCGACCAAAGCAGCCAGTTGAGGAAACCCAGTAAAGGTGGAATTGGCGGCTAAAATGAGAACCACAAAAGTGAAGATGATAATGATCTGGTAAATCAATCCGTGGCCAAAATATAAGCCTGCCAGTTGAGACAGCATCGTGTTATTTGGATTGACTGATATCCCCTTAACATACAGGTGATAGGCGAATCCAAGCAACGTCACACCCGTGATGACACCTAATGCGATATAGGCCCGAATCGCACCATTTTTCCCTTCTCGGAAAATGGGAACTGCATTAGAGATGGTCTCAATCCCCGTAAGAGACGAACAGGCTGAACTAAAGGCTCGGAGCATGAGCATGGCCGTGAGTCCTTGAGGAATCGTTCCAAAAGGAGGGGTTACTGGTTGCACAAATCCATGGTGAAGTTCGTCAATGAATCCAGCTACGATTAGAAGGATCATACACGCCATGAAAATGAATGTCGGATAAGCAAAAACCTTTGCTGACTCCGATACCCCACGCAGGTTGATTAATAAGATAATGAAGACACATAAAATCGAAAGCAACGTTTCATGGCCAGAGAGGACTGGGTATGACGAAGCCATGGTTTGAATTCCCGAAGAAACGGAAACGGCGACCGTTAGTACATAGTCTACAAGCAAGGCACTTGCGGCGATGAGCGAAACAACCGGCTTCTTAAAGTTGTCCTTGCCAATTGCATAAGCACCGCCGCCGCTGGGATAAGCCATAACACCCATAATGTACGATGTGATTAGAAAAGCGAGCAGGATGACTGTTGAAGCAGTTATTGGAAGTATAATCCATTTTGCATTTGTGCCTAAGTGTGCCAATTCGGTTATTCCAGCTTCGGGACCATAGGCCACGGATGAATACAGATCTGCAGCGAGAATTGGCAGTGCAATGAGCCAAACCAGTTTCATATGTGGCTGATTAAGTTCCCGAGAACGGATAGGGCGACCTACAAGTATTCGTTTCACGTTTCCAAAATTGAACAATCCGAAGGCGATTGCTGCAATGATAATGCAAATCAAAACGGGATGAAGCCAAGGAAACTCTTTGTACATGTTGTAACCTTCCCTCTGAATGTACTCCTAGTGTCTCTGTATCTCTTTCGTTAGTTTGCCTAAAACACAAAACGACCCGCAGAGGGGTCGTCCAAAAACCTCTCCTGCAACACCTACGAAGTTAGCTGACGGGTTCGGGTGGCAAGAATTTTCACCCTTCCAACATGGATTCACCCCAAAAGAATGGTTCCTCCGCTCCCAATAGGGATTAGGCGTATATTGAGTTGACGTCGATTATTGTAGTCTCGTTTAATGAAAATTCAATACCAAACTCTGGATTTAATTTTAATGGACTTTGCGATCATGCATCGTTTGTACGTAGACGAACCGCTTATTTGGGAAATTGGTTACTAGAGGACATCTAAATTTAGCAC
Organism: Alicyclobacillus dauci; assembly: GCF_026651605.1. Taxonomy (GTDB): domain Bacteria; phylum Bacillota; class Bacilli; order Alicyclobacillales; family Alicyclobacillaceae; genus Alicyclobacillus; species Alicyclobacillus dauci. The sequence continues at coordinate 28,290 of NZ_CP104066.1, forward strand.
ATTCTACTCGAAGTTTGCACAGAGTATTTATTGAACTTATGGGGGCGTTAGTGCAAGATCGACTGCCACATAAATACGAATTAATATCCAGAACGCGGTATGTATATGAACCGCGTTTCTTCATATTTCAATGAACTCTTAGAGTAGTGAAAAACCGAATTTTCATTCCAATAAATGTATTAGCGTATATTTTCGTTAAAATGTCGGCCCTACCCCGTAAATGGCGTCTGAAGCTCATGTGGCTGGGGCACACGCTCGAGGACTTCAAGGACATCATCGAGCAAGTACGTGCCGCCGGGTGTCAGTATTCGCAGTACAAAGCGAAGTCGGAAGCCAGTTTAAAGATGGTCCTACCCGAAATGGCACCGTTCACCAAAGAAGAGTTGATTAACATTCCAGATCGTTTCTGGGCGGTAAATCGAATCACTGCACCAGGCAGCGAAGAACCGGCACCGGCATTCCTAGCGCACATGGCCGCGCCGCCAAAAGCGGTAAAGAATCGTTCGTACTTGCGTGATTATTGGGCGCAGACGCTAGGTAGACCACGGAAGGAAGTACGCAAAGCGTTGATGGATAAGGAGGCTCAATATTTATGATTGGTGCGTTGCTGAAGGTATTTAACTGGGGATCCAAAGTTGATGCTGGCAGTCCGTTCACGTTGAGCAACCTAGACGATTTGTCTGACCTGGCCGATGCACTGCGCCAGGCGTTAGGGTGGTGAGCGCATGGGATTCATGAAAATGATCATCTACGACAGCATACGTAGCGCACGGCAAGCGGCACGAGAGCGCGTCAAGGAGAGCGCTAACCCTTTTCCTCATACCGGGCTAAAACAACTCGGGAAAACGGCTGTCACGAAGTCTGACGTCGACCGACTGGCTGATAAGGTCGAGGAAACACGGAGTGACGTTCACAAGGGCATCGGTGACCTGTATCGGATGCATTCGACGAATGACGAGTTCCTTTTTAAGCAGATGGATAGGCTGCATGATGCAATAGATAAGCACGGTCAAACGATCAAAGAACTGGTGGATGTGATCAAAAACATGGGTGGCCTCGGCTGATACAGTCGTGGCTTCTCCTGTTACATATCCAGTTTAAAACATGGTTGCGATGTGTAATTTCAGCTTATACTGCCCTTAGAGATCCTTCAGAACCGCTTAACGAAGTGGAGGTACTATGCGATGTCCAGGGCCATGTTGTATCTCGGTGGAATCTTCGTTGGTTTTATTGCTGGACTTGTAGTGGGGCTTGGATTCTTCACTATTGCTTCCGTTGCTAGGATTCAATCAGGGATAGCGTTGATTACACTGCTCTTTGTTACTTTCATCGCAGTGGGTTGGACCCATTGTAGACGCCATTTCGACTAGATGTGGTTTTTTATCTCTTTACTGCTGGGCGTGGGAACCTTTGAGATGCTGTTTGTATAAACATGTGGACGCGGTGTCAAAAAGGGCGTCTCACGACGCCCGCACCATAGTCATTACTTAGTTGTGACGTCTCCGCTGGCGACCACGGTTAAATCCTTCGTGCTTTGATGGATATTAATCACCCATCCACTTGTAGGAATACTCTTTACACCTTTAATAACGGTTGTTGCAGTTGCATCCCCGCTCTTGTTTGCAGTCAAATCCCCTAAAGCGTAGACTATTGGGCCTGTTTTTGTAGTCGTACCACTATGAATATGCTCAGGATGTACACTGTTCGGTGCCAGTCCGGAAGCGGTAACTATAACAGTTAACTGATGTGTTTTAGGATTCAGCGACAAGGTAGCTGTGCCTTTGACCTTATTTCCTTTTGTTGAGTCAAGGGTTGCAATAGCCGACGTAGCAGCTGTTTTGGCAACACTCTTTGTACCGGTTTTTGCAGCGTTTGATGTTGAAGTACTTGTTGAATTTTGGGTAACAGATGAACCATTCGTGGTGATATTGCCTACGGTATTACTAGTGCTGTTACTGGTTCCGCAACCGGCTAATCCAAACGTTGCGACAGTAATTACGGAAGCAACTGTAGCTAATGTCTTTGATGTCATGTTCTTTGTCCCCCATTTTGCCTATGTAATGCATGGCTCTGTCGATAGTTTGTTATCGACAGTTACATCGTCAATTATAGTTACGGTGTCTGGTACCTATATGGAGACGGTATGTAAATTGTGTGACGGGGCTCATCGAATAATCTAAATGATTTATTGTCGTATTTAGCGTTGCTAATGCGAATATTCCAACATGTATTTTTTTACTGGTTCAAAATAGGCGATAGCATGTTATAAATAAAGCAATTGAGGGTACGTGGGACCCTTAAATCTGGCTCAAGGGGAGTCAAACTTGAAGAAGTCGTCCTGGGCGATTATTGCGTTATTTCTTGGTACGGTTACTACACTCAGTGGCTGTGCATCAGTACAAACCGAGTCAAATCACACTCACAACGTTTCGCAGAACACAATCAAGGGTGAGACGCGTTCCGTTCAGAAGGGGACCGAAGCACTGACAAGTGTTGTGACGGGCGTACCCATCGTTTACGGAATGCGTAAGTTCCCATATCCTTATCAAGCCATGTTAGCCATTTCTTCAGATGCGGACAGTCAGACACTTCGTAAATTTAATCTGGTTCACGAATTTATGAATACAACGCAAATGACCCCGCTTGGTCGGGGCCTTGGGCTTGATTTCTCGGATTCCTTCTTCATGTATAACGGAAACAATGAGCCGGGGTATGTGGACATCAACCATGAACCAATGTCAGATGAGCTAACGTATTTTCGGGGTGTATCAAATCAGCCGTATGCTGCTAGTGTTATTAACGACTACATTCACGACGGATGGATCGACACAATGCACACGTATGGCGACTTCAGCGAGGTTAACCAGAATAAAACGCTGTTCACGCGGAAACTGGCTAAACAAGCTATTCAAACGCTAGACGCGAATGGTGACAATATTACCGTGTGGACCGATCATGGGAATAAATCGAATGTAGATAACTTTGGTGCCTACGGAGAGACGCCGTTTTATTCGTATCAGCAGGGTGCAAATCCGTGGTCACAGTATTACCACACAAACTGGACTATTCCTTATGGCGTTAAGTTTGTATGGGCGGACATGTCGAGTAGCCAAGTTGGAATGAAATCGGTCATCTATCCGCTGCAGTTGCCGGATGGAAGACACGTTTGGGGTTTCTGGCGATACACGAACTCCGGATACAGCAAGAAACACGGAGTTTTATGGAATTGGACACCATATCAAATATCCAACCAATTGAGCACGTCCAATCTTGACAATTTGGAGAGATTTCATGAATACTCCGTTGTTGCACAGCATTTGGACGGTACGACTTACCCTGGAGCCTTGCCACAAAGTGCTGTTCATGCTCTCGACATGTTGGCGACTCAATATCATGACGGAAGGATTCTGGTAACGCGGACCAGTCGTTTGCTTCAGTATAACGTTACCCAGCAGTATGTTTCGTACTACGTGACCTATGCTGGCGGTAAAGCGTACATTCACATCCGTGACATTGCGGACCCTGTACTGGGCAAGCATGTACCAAACTTGAATGAAATCCGAGGACTGACTTTTTACACGACAAATCCAGCTAAAACGGTAATAGAGATCGGTGATAAACCTGTCCCCAGCAATCTCATTCAAGACAACAAGAGCGACGGAATTAGGCCAAGTATTGCTGTCAAATGGTACCCAACGAACACGACGAATTACGCGAGGACAGTGCCTGGGGTTGTTTGAGGATAGCCCCAAAACCGACGTTGAAGAAAAAAGACCCCTACGACATCCAATCGTGGGGGTCAATATTATATGTGCTATAAGGGGTAAGAAAAACACTCATCAACGTCATGGCTATTATAGGACATGAATATTACAGTTAGATTTCAGCCATGGAAAAATAAAACCCCACCGTTAAATACGATGGGGTCATTCTTATGGCACGATTATTTCTTCGTGGTTTTTGTGCTCTTTGTTGCATGTGAAGACTTAGCTGTTGTTGTCTTGTGCGTAGACGTCGTAGCCTTATGTGTTGTCTTGCTTGTCTTAGTAGAAGTCTTATGTGAAGCAGGTTTTGTGGTCTTATGTGTGGCGGTTTTCTGCGCAGAAGTCTTGTGTGCGACAGGTTTTGTGGTCTTAGTCGTATGCGCAGACTTCTTCGTTGTAGCGGTGTGTGTAGACTTTGTTACGTGCGTTGTAGTATGAGTTGTTTTTGCATGTGTAGCTGTGTGATGAGCTGGAGCCGTCTTTGACGTTGCTGCAAATGCCATCGTTGGTGTAGCCAGTAGGGCAATTGTAGCCATCGTGGAAAGAAGTATTTTTTTCATTTGTAATTCCCCCTGGTTATTATGTAGTTGGATAACCAGCCAGAATTATGCTTCCACGAATCTCAAAAACTCATCAAAACGATGTTTAACAACTTAAAAGGACAGCCACCTGACTGCCCTACACAATGGTGACAAAATGTATCGCATCAATGATGGGTAGCCTATACCTGTACTAGTCGATAGACAGGACAGCAGGGTAAGACGATGTGTGCGCCACGTGGAACGGTACATGTACGGCCGATTGATGAGTTGTCAAAGCTATAAATTATTGTTGTCTATTATTCATAGGTATCCGTGTTAATGGATAAAGTATCAGCCATAGCATTAAGCCAAGACCACCGTATGTAATTACTGCCTGTATGGATTCCGTGTCCACTTATATTCACCTCCATTTTTATGATGTACCAAAACGGCGGATAAAAAACGACCCCTGCGAATCCAATCGTAGGGGTTAAAGTATATGTATTAAGGGGACTGAAACATGTCCTCGGCTATTGTAACGCGGAAAAATTATGAATCAATATTAGTTCTTCTTGTAGGGTATATACTTCTTCAATTACACGAAGCAAAGTTACAACGGAAAACACCACAGTAGAATCATTCTGTAATGTATTCCATTACAGAACCAGGTGACATATGTGCACAACAAAAAGAAACGTCCGTATGAAAGACGTCATTGGATCTTCACCAGTAAAAGTGGCCACTTCCCCGTAAAGACCTAGTCTCGATTATATAGATTTTCCTAGGAAAGTAGACCGATACATAATTAACCGCCCCTCCTGGAGACGTTTTGTGCATGGATCGAGGCGCGGCATTAACCAGTTGCGATCAGCACTGGCGAGTATCATTATTGACCTATCACCCTTACCTCATCCGTCCGAATTAGGGCGGATTTTTTTGTTTACTGTGCATGTCTAACGTTAGAAGTAAAATAAGAATATTGCATGACAACCACCTCAGCAGGAAATAGGGGAATGGTGAATGAAGCCGAAAAAAATCTAACCAAAGCTGGACTTTGGTTTAACATCTTATGGTGCACTGCTTTAGCTGTGTTGTTTTTGTTAACGAATCACCTGTTTTGGCTATTGTATGAAGTGTTTTTTGGCCTATGGCTGTTGAAGGTACTTGGGAAAATAGACCGCTGAACTGTTCAAATAACAGTATTCCGCTAAGATTTCTTTTTCTGTGACAAATCCGGTACAAAGTGCTATGAACGATGATATTCCCTGTAGATATTTAAGTAATCCGCCTTCGATTGGATTATTCTTAGCAATGGTTCAAAACAGATTTATTAGTATTATCGGAGGCGTAAGGGACAGTGAAAGAAACAGGTATTGTACGTGAAGTCACTAGCATTGCATAAAACTTCTCTGAGCTTGTCAAGTGAGGCACACCACGGTCTGGACACCAGGTCTGAACACTCAGATTTTTAATTTCAGCGGCTTATGGTCTAAAAAGTCAGTACTCCTGTGTCAGGTAGTCCCAATATCCATAATCAGGAATTTTTATATTAGGTCGTAGGTCACGGTCTCGAGATGCTCCGTTTCACCGTCTATGTACTGCCGCACCGTTTGCTCGAAGATGTTGTCCACCTTGCATCGTCGTCTGCCCTTGGATGTTCGACCTGGGCTCTTGTACAACGCCTTCACAAACTCCGAAAAGCTTCGCTCCCAGTAAAGACGTAAACATTTGTAGACGTCGAGCAGCTTGCCGTTATGGGACACCTTCGCCTGTATAAGAATCAACAGGCAGTATGTAATCAGCGCAATCAGCAGTTGGTTATACACGGCATTTTCACTCTTGCCGTAGAGCCGCTTGAGTACGAGATGTTGCTTGACCCATTTAAAAAACAACTCGATTTGCCAACGCTTTCGATACACGTCGCAGATTTGCTCCGCATCCATCGCCATGTCGTTCGTCAGAATCACGACGCGCTTGCCTTCACTGTCCGTGGTTTCAATCAACCGCAGGGTGTACTTCATAACGTAATTTGGGTAACTCCCCAAGCGCACCAAGGCTTCTCTGGTGACTGGTGAATCGTCCGGCACGGTTCGTTCCTCAATGACTTCGTGAATGACCGCGTTGTCTTTGAGCCGCGTGACAAACTTTGTTTTGTTTGCACAGTACGCATCGAACTTTCGGTAATCCACATAGCCACGGTCGAAGACGTTGAGCGCATCGGGCTCCACGACCACCAACGCATCCATCTGCGTTTTGTCTGCAGGTTTGGCAGGTGTGAGAATCACCTTGTCCGGCGCGACTTGGTGGTCTAGAAACACCAAACGCAAGTGCAATTTCACACCGGCTTTGGTCCTGCGAAACTCTGCCCATGGATACTGCGAGAGACACATTGAAATGGTTGATGAGTCAACCAGGTTAATCCGTCTGAGCTTCTCATTCGCTCGCTTTATGCCGACCTGACGCGTAATCTGTTCAACGCATTGACGGAAAACGAAATCCAAAAATGTTGAAGGAGTTTCCCGCAACTTCCTGGATAACTGTGAGGCACTAATAGAATCCAGCGCCAATTCCTTCTGAAGGGATTCATTGGCTTCCAGCTCTAAACTGATATCCGTCAGGGACGGGATCTGGTTGACCTGGGCGAAGACGATGAGCCTAATGAATGGAATAACGCCGAGCTTCTTGACGTACCGATCGAGCTTGAGATGATCTAATTCCTGCAATATGGAACTGACGTTCAGCGGAAGAACATATTCCGCAAACACAGATTTTGTGGAATCCTTGTCCATGCCTAGTCTCCTTAGTAGAGAGTCGGACAGGACTACCTGTACCTCTTATTCTAAGGAGATTTTTCATGTCAGTGGTTGTCTAAATCATGAACATTCCAAACATTGCGTCTATTCATTCTGACAACTTGAAGCACTTGACAAATCCTAAATTCCTTTATGCAATGCTAGTGACGTGAAGTAGACGAATTGGGTAGGATAGTTATCCCGATGGAGCTACGCCGAACGTTACATATTGAGCGAAGGAACCCTATGGAAGTATTCACGGATGCTGATTGCATCATATTTCGCAAATATGAAGTGTCATGCACATTTTGTGGTAACGAAAATGATGTAACCCTGTTTAAGGGCAAGGCGTTGTGCGACGATTGTCGACGAGAACTTGTAGCAAAGGCTGCTTCTCCAACGGTTTAAATCTGAGTTGTTTAAAACCTAGGCACACTAACGAGTCTTGTCATTATATTACATACCATCCGTCCTTATCCGGGACGGATTTTTTATACGAACAAAAAGACAGCCCACCGAAGTGGACTGCGAGATAGGGGTAAGTGCTATGGAACGTACTCGTGCCGTAAGCCCCACCTTCGCTTACGACGATGACAGCCACAGTTGCTGTCCTACCTAAATTGCCGGAACCACAGTATATGACGCTTTGGATGCAAAGTCCGTCGATTCGTGGCGTGTAAATAAAAGGGACAGCCGCATGGCAGGACGGCTGTCCAGGAGGCATATATATCAAGGTCGGCTCGACCGTCCACAGCATTGATTATAGGCATGTCGTTTTAGGTTCAGTTGGAGACGATATGTAGATTGTGTGGACCGCCCTTAGAAGAACCAAGTTACCCTTCAAACCGTTGTCACTGTAAGAAGAACGGATAGTCGAATAGCGCCTTTTTAGCGCCAAATTGACGCCATATTAGCGCATTATTATCACCTTTTTAACAACAAAAAGACGTCCGTGAAGGACGCCCGCTTAATGTATACTAGAGTGTTGTGCGACTTTCGGATATGACGCGGTATAAAGCTATGATTGGTTTGTTTTCCGCCTCCCACTGCTCGTTTTTTAGTGCAGGGACATGAAACTCTCGCTCCATATCCGTCATGAGCCTCGCCAGTGCCTTGTCCTTTTCGTATGGCGGCATATCTGACCGAATGATGTCCTCGTATTTGCGGTGTATGTCACTTAGGCGATTGGCCATGTGATCACTCCTTCTCATTGTCCATTATATCTGTCGCAGGATGTCAGCCATAACGATGTCGTTTAGCCAATTTCTGACCTCATCCGGTGACATGCCGCCTAATTCTTCAAACTCGTACGTGTCGTGAACGGCTTGGATCAATACGTTGCGTACAGATGCAAGTGGTGATGTGGTGATAGTCGTGTTAGGCATTTTCAATCGCCTCCAGTGCGTTATCTAATCTTCTGGACATCCATTGATGTGCGGACACTTCAAATGCGATACGGTATGCTGGCGGCATCGGTATACACCGGCATGGCTTCGACCACTGTATATTGGACCAGCGTGCGATGTGGCGGGGCTTGTACAAGTGCTTGCGTGCTATGTCCATCATGACTTCAGAGAGTGGTTTGGTTCCGAACCGCTCACGTATGGTCCACACCTTGCCATCACTGTCGCGATACTTGCTGACTATCACCTTGCGTCCGTCTTCCGTCGCCTCTTCCCATTCGACGATTAGTTCACGCTCCACTTTCATCACCCTCGCTTGTCCAAAATTGTGCTATAATCCCTGCGTTATCTGCTTAACCGTTTATACGTGTAAGCGTATATTAAACGAAATTGTATGTCAATAGGGGGTACGTTAAATGATTAGATTGGAATTGCAACGTATTTTAGACAAGCAAGGCCTTACACAAACAGCACTTGCTGAAACATCTGGTGTACGACAAGCACGTATTAGCCATATATGTAGGGGATACGTTGAGCGTCTAGAGTTGAAACACATCGATGCAATATGTAAGGCGTTGGATGTTGAACCGTGGGAATGGATAATGTACGAGAAGGACTAAGCATTACACTATCTACACTATGGTGTAAATGGTATAATTTACAAATTACCATATTAACGATAGACTAGCCCTTGAGGAGGGCGATGTCGAATTGGGTGAAATGAATATTAGATACTTCATCATTAATGAAGCGACCGGAGAAAGGTTGCCTATGGATGAGGCACCGGAGGAATGGCGCATCGGATTTGGTCAGCAAGTGTTCCAGACGTTTTGGGATGCATTCGTGAACAAGTTGCCCGAAGTAGGAGCTAGAATTGCGTTGGAATATGAGGAGATCGACCGGATATATGGCCAGTTCAAGATATTCGACGTTATACCGGTCGTGTTTGCGACAGTTAAGCGTTCGAAGAAGCGTGGTCCAGGTCGTCCACTACGATATTTCGATGAAGAGGGTAACGACTGGTTCGTGGTGACGCTGGCATGAGACTACGACAAGTGAGCATATACAACGAACGAACAGGTGAAACGGTGCCGTGGGATGCAGCACCAGAGGAATGGCGACAGAACATAAAAGAGCATGGATCTAACATCTTTAGGAAAATTGTCTTCTCCAACCTGAAAAAATGCAGAATGCGATTGGTGGCCGAATATGAAGAGATAGACGAAATCATAAGTCGAGATGTAATTGACGGCATCCCATTGACCTTCGCGACTGTTAAACCGTGTAGAAAGCATCATGAATCGACCGTAAAAATCGATATCGATGAGAACGGTAAGCAGTATTATGTGGTGACGTTTTTACCTGGGTTCCTTTCAGAACAAAAAACCTCGTACACCGCTAGGAACGATGACGAGGATTGAGATAAGGGTGAATATCAACATTGCTCAGGGTATAAGTATAGAACGAATAAATAATTGTATGCAACGTTTATACAGCAACTTACATAAATGAAGAGAGTTTGGAACAAAAAAATTCCCCACCAGCTTGGCCAGTGAGGATAGGAATAGGGGTCTAGGGCTTTGCAAGACCATTGTATCATATATATTAATCCAATTGTTTCCATATAGTATTCATCATAAAATACAAAGACCCCGTACATCGATGGCGTTAAACGATGACGAGGTCTAATATCTGGTTGTCCCTAGCCATATACAGTATAGGACTTAACAAGCCTCGGTACAAAAAGACCCCGTGCATTGTCCGACATTGACCGCGCGGGGTATATTGGGTAAGGGTAATTCCATGTATAGTATAGCACACAATATTAACCCATTAATTTACATATAGTCGTCGTTAGACAAAAAGAGACCACGAAAACCGAAGCTGACGAGGACGGATCGGGATAATACTGTGTATATCGAGTGTCCTATGCCATATGGAGGCGTATGGCACCGTAAGCATATGAGAAAATAATAGCGTTTGCACGACGCGTACATAGGGGTTTAATGGATCATAAGTAGAAAAAAGAGGAACAGCCTAATAGACTGTCCCAGACGGATTCATTGTTCGATCATGCTGTAACATAGTCCCTAATGTATCTCAAAAAAATCTCAAAGGGTTATCCCTCTCTCTTATCAAGGAGGAGTAGATGATATGAAAAACGATGAAATCCGTAATGTGATTCAATACATCATGGACGAAGTTCACCAAACAGCAGTAAGCAAAGGCTGGTATGAAAATCCTGTAGCCTTCACCACGCACATTGCCTTGGCTCACAGCGAATTATCCGAAGCCTTAGAAGCAGACCGCAAGAACCACGGCGAAGACAAGGTTGCTGAAGAACTTGCTGACGTACTAATTCGCACACTAGACATGGCAGCTGCACACAATTTAGATTTGGCAGGTGCGCTTGTTGCCAAGATGGAAATGAACAAAGGTCGAAGTTACCGTCACGGTGGACTAAAGTATTGACGAGGCTTAGATGTGTCGTGCACACTTCATTGAAGTATTTCAGACGTAGGTGCATCCTTGGATAGGACCTTAATCTATTCCACCTCGCATCGTTCATTTATTTATGCGGGGTTTTCTATGTATGGACACAAAGAGGACGCCCAATTGATGAGCGCCACATGGAAAGGAATTGGGGGTCTAGTTATATCTTGTCCAGTTAAACTAGCGAGATGCACGTTGGTTCAACATTTTTTCGACGTCAGCCATAACGATGTCGTTTAGCCAATTTCTGATCTCGTCATCGCTCATATGTCCCATCGATTCGAACTGATACGTGTCGTTGACGGCTTGGATTAGAACAGAACGAACTTCAGCAAGTGGATTATGCATTAGCATGTACCTCCCCATTTTGTACCATTGCAAGTGCATAATTTAATTGCGATATGATAACGTTTTGGAACCATGCGACTGTTTTCTCATGCGTGACAACGACATCGGCAAAGCTCCACTCACGGTCGATCAGGTCTTCAGTTTGCTTCCACAGGTCGAACAAAGTGTCGGACAACAACTTAAGCGTGCTCTTTGGTTCGGCAGGAATGTTGGTGATATCACGGAAAGCCGCTACTTTACGTTCTAAGTCCTCGATGATTTCGTCGAACCAATCCAGTACATCTTCAGTTGAGCCGCGATAATCTGGATACTCTCCAAGTTCATCTACTTGAACCGCAGCTTCATGTAATTCTTTAGCGAACATTTTGAAAATTGCTTGGTTGTAACATTGCACGTCGACCAGTATTTCTTTTAACTTGCCGTTTTCGTACACTTGTACATTAACCATTCTTCATCGCCTCCAGAGCATTGTTTAACCCATTCATAATCCGCTGATGTGCGGCTGCTTCAAACGCAGTGCGATAAACTGGTGGCATCGGCATACACCGACATGGCTTCGACCACCGTATATTAGACCAGCGTGCAATCTGGCGGGGCTTGTATAAGTGCTTGCGTGCGCTGTCCATTAGGACTTCAGAGAGTGGTTTGGTTCCGAATTTCTCACGAAACGTCCGTACTTTGCCGAATTCATATACCCGTTCGCAATATACCGTCCTACCGTCTTTGTCTGTTTCCGTCCACTGTTCGAGGACTTGTCCCATTCACATCACCCTCCGTTGCCATACTATGCAAATTAGTGTACTCTGTGATACGAAAATCGTTTCATGTACCCATTATAGAGCGATACGAAATTCGTTTCAATGAGGATGGAGGAAATATTTTATGGGACTCAAAGCGAGGTTAAATTTGGATAAGCTGTTGGCTGAAAAGGGCATGTCACAACGCGAATTAGCACGTATTACAGGAATAAGACAACCGTCGATAAATGATATGTGCAATGGGAAATACGACCGTCATGTGCCACTAAAGAATATCGCGCTGATATGTGAGGCGTTGAACGAGCCGGTGGAGAAATTAATCGTACTGGAACGTGTAGAGGATAACTAAAGGCTGTAACCCGATTACACCAACTACACTATGGTGTAAATGGTATAATTTACAAATTGTCATATTCACGATAGACTAGCTTGTGAGGTGATGTCTAGTGATGGTGACTCCGAAACAAGTGACACTCTACGTTTATGATCCGACCGTAGGAAAGGATGTGCCGATTGATGACGCATCGGAAGAGGCAAAGAAAGCATTTTCTGACCATGTGACTAAAGTTCTGAAGAAGGTCGGAATGGATTACCTATGGAAAACGATGGGATATAAGTTCCGATTTGTCCACACGAATGAAGAAGTTGATGAATGTTTTGGCTGTAATAAGGCGTTTGGCGTATTCCCAATATCCCTCGTAAGTGTGAAGGCCACATCTAAACGCCAATCTGGACTTATTCAAATGGACTACGATGACGATGGGCAATGGTATTACATGGTGACGCCGTATAGAAAGATGCCGTATGACGACCATGAGATTAAAATGGAACTCGAGAAGATCAAACACGAGGCGTACAAAAGAAGGAAAGGTACCGTTTCAGCCCGATAAGGATGACGAAATAGCACCGGACCCAGAGAGTATGTTGACCATCGTGGTCAGAGGGTAGAAAGGTATCGGGTAAAGGGTGATGTCTGATGAATGTAAAAGTCACAAAGGTTACAGGTACCGGACTCAGCAACGAAGAGTGTATTGAGTTTTACAATATAATCCGTGAACAGTTTATCAAAGGGAGATTGTATGCAGATGATAGTGTATGTCAACGTCACGAGAGTGAGATGACAAACCATGAGGAGGTGAGATTAAGCGATGATATTGAGACAAGTGAACATCTACAACGAAGCAACCGGCGAAACGATTCCGTGGGATGAAGCGTCAGAGGAATGGTGACAGAATGTAGGTCAACGTACGTTTGAGGTCTTTCAAAAAATGGTCTTCTCCAATCTAGAAAAGTACAATATGCGACTGGTAGCCGAATACGAACAGATAGACCAGATTGTAAGTCGAGATGTTGTCAGCGGTGTACCGTTAACCTTTGCGACTGTTAAACCGTGTAGCAAGTATCATGAATCGACCATAAAAATCGATATCGATGAGAAGGGAAGCAGTATTACGTGGGTGACATTTTGACCTGGATTCCTTTCACAATAAAACAGAATCCCGATCAGCTGGGTTGACGACTACATATCGATAAGGAGAGTGATGTCTGATGGATGCTAAGACTACCGGCAACGGATTCAGTGATGAGGCACGTAAAAGGATTTATAATGTGCTGCGTGACTGTTATATAAAAGGGAGATTGTACGCACAGGACGCCGATGTAGACAAAAAGACAAAAAGAGTCCCCGTTCAGCCGAAGCCGACGAGGATAGGATAAGGGGTAAGATAGGGTAATTACCTGTATAGTGTACCATAAATATTAATCCAATTGTTTACATATACAATCGGGCAAAGTTGTACAATTCCGAGGGTGTCTGTTGTCCAATACGGGCTATAATCCGCGTCATAATAATGTTTTAGTTACTAAACAATTAGTGAGTGTCCAATCCAACGCAAAAAGGGTCAGCCGCATCGTCCAAACGGCCAACCCTTAATGCTATACAGAACGCTTCACCGCACGACTAATATTCCCGTAAGATTGGTCAATATACACAAAAGGGACAGATATCCTCGACATCCATCCCCTTGTGCGACCAGCCATTTGGTACACGCTTATGGTGCCCGAAAATGACGTGTATAACCTAAGCAGCCCGCGCCCGACTGGCTATTGCGCCAGATCCCCGAACAACACAAAAACCACCCGTGCGGTGACACAGATGGCTTTTGTGGGTATGACTGATTTTTTATTGGTGTTTCACACTGTATTATAGCCATATTCAGAATAGCATATGTGGATATTCTGTGTTAGTTGCATGAGTCTTTGGACCCATTTACAGCCCTATTTCAGCAGCTGCATTGTGTTTAAACAATTCACCCTCTTGGATGTATCGACGAACCATCTGCACCGACTTATGTCCCGTTTGACGCATGATAGCACGTTCTGATACGTCGTTTTCCGCTGCAGTCGTGGCAAATCCGCTACGCAAACTGTGACCAGCGTATTGAGTTGCATCGAGTTCTGCTGATTCAGCGGCACGCTTCACAACGATTGCTACGGCCTTATCTGACATTCTATCCTTCATATTGCCGTGGCGGTCAATGCTGCGGAACACAGCCCCTTCAACAATGCCTGATCCAGACAACCACGCTACATACGCACGTACAGGACACGTTTCAGTATGCGATCCATACGGGATGCCTACTTTACGTCCTTGGCCTTCCTGGTCGGTCTTACTGCGGCGAATGGTAATGGCCAATCCGTCACGTGTGATCTCGATGTCCTCCACGTTCAATGCGACCAATTCAGAACGTCGGAACGCACCGGCGAATCCAATCAGCAGCAACGCACGATCACGAATGCCGATCAATCGGTCATCCAATGTATCCACCATTAAGCGAATGTCGTTGATGACAGCTGCTTTCTTACTGTGTGAGGCTGAACCGTTCGTATTGGCTATGCCCTTGATGAGGTCACGCACATATGCAGTACGGGTAGGTGTCTCAAGTCCTGCTGTCTGGTGTGCCTGCGATATGGAAGCGATATGACGTTTGATTGTGCTGATCTTACGACCATTGTTTGCTAGGTCAGCAATATATTCGCCGATAGTTTGTGGTGTGGCAGGTAGTGATGTCAGGTTGTGTTGTTGACAATACGTAATGAAGGACATCCAGTCCTTGTGGTACGCCAAGCGAGTATTGGTCGACTTGGACTCGCTGATATAGTCCAGTGCTGTTTTAGGTGTACCCACTTCGGTATGTGTGTTCTGTACCATCAACTCTGACATCACGTTCAACTCCTCGTTCTGACTTCTGATAACGTTAAATTATCGGAAGTTAGGATTTGAGTAAATCATACCTCCGTTGGTTCAGTTTGGCAAGTGGAATGTGTACATTGATGGACTAGGATAGGGTTGTACAAATTGTGTTTGTTGTATACAGTATTCAGTTAAATATAAATGTCAAACTTTGTAAATTAATCCTTGCTCTCTCGAAAACGTCGTCACTCTCACCCGCGCGGTACTTAATGTAATTTTGAAACTCCCGGGGTCCCTCAAACTTTTGACGTTCCAGCGTTCGCACATCCGTATCGATTACGTCATCCAAATTTTTTTATTGATCAAATTTTCAAAACTCCAGGGTATACATACGATGCGTACTGTACACGTCTGATAAAAATTTGATCGCTCGACAACCACTTTATCGCCAACGTTCATATGTACAGGAAATTCACCGTTATAAGTGCGTCTCATCAGGAATCACGTTATGTCTGAATGGGGGTGCACAAATAGAACTATTGCAGAGGGAAATGGCTGCAGAGTATAATAAACGTTGGGGGAATTTTAGCTATATATACGCACACTTCGATTAATTATATCAAATTTAACTTTATCCGTATTTTACACGGGCGCGGAAGCAATGTCAACATGTTCGCAAAAATATTATAAGCGACGTTTGCCAGCAACATTGAACCTTGGCAACTGAATATTGAATTGGTCAGATAAAGTCAAATGGAGGGGATGGAATGGCGAAACAAAGGCAGGAGGATAAGACACGTATTGAGCTTCTACTAGAGAACATCCATAAATTTGATACGTATTATATAAGCCCGCTGTGCATGGGCAATATGCGGAAACGGACGCCTTATGACATAGCCGATCATCGCATGGAAATCGCAGACGCATTACATAGCAACGCACTAAGCCCATTGGATAGACAAACCATCGCCTTCTATTACTTGGCCAACTTGACGGAGTACGAAGTGGGGCAGGTAGTGGGAATGTCGCAGAAAGCTATATCTAACAGGATTGAAGACAATGCAGAGCGTTGGGAAAAGGTCATCATCGATGGTGATCGCACGCCTATACGTCAAGAGCCACACAAACGTGAGCGGATATCTCCGGATTCACCGTTTTACGAATGGAACGAAGACATAATACATAATCGGCCTAATTGGTGGGATGTACCGCCATACATACGCGATTTAATCGTTAGCACATTCGGCATTAATGTTCCGGATGTGGACTCTGTTGAAGAGGTGGATGATAGCACGGATCTACGTATCCGAAAGATGGTTATCGTTAATGGTCAACTTGTTCTCACGCGGTCGATTTATGAGTCGCTATGGAAAAATGTTGAACTGTTCATTCCCAACGGTCGAAAGAATTATATCCGTAGTTGGCGCGGTGAATCTGTGTTCCAAAACGATGATTCGGATGACAAGGAAGACGTCGCTGACTCTGCATGGTGGAATCCCGACACAGGCCAATACTCGTCTGCCCGGTCGAAGAACAAAAATGTGTATTTCCGCAGTCCATCACAGAAACACATCAAGCGAATGGGCAAAGCGCAATGGTACACGCTCAATGGACCAGTAATCACGTACTACTTAACCGAAGAAGAATTAAAGTATTATCGCAATTTGAAATAAAAGTTCTATAAGGTACGTTCTGACGAGCTATATAAGTAGGGAATGAATAGTTATTTTTTAGTTTGAAACAAAACGTTACAGGGAGGTGATTATACATGGATGTGTCCGCAAGAATGTTGAGACTAATGAGACAAGCCGCTGGACATCGACTGCATTATGTGGCTCAAGAATTAGGCATTAGTCGCTCATATCTGAACCTTATCGAACTTGGCTATACAACGCTTACACCGGAAATTAAACAGGCATATCTCAATCTTTATGGGGTAGAGGAACAAGATTTTAGGGGGGCTATCTAATGAAGACGTTGGAGCAGATGAAGCCACAGGAACAAATACAAATGGCATTTAACGAATTGGCAATAATTCAAGCCGCATTAAAACGCGCACAGGAACGAAGAACCTCACGATCTACTATGAACGCGTCGTGATGAATTATAAGGAGGGGTGACATGGAGGTTGTAATGCAAAACGCCCTATCCGGTGCTGCAACATCGGACGGGGCGCATCAGACACTATTTCAATTTGACACCAACAATGTACCACAGACCGATTTACGTTTCTACATGGACAACAGCGGGCACATCGTACCGGCCAAAGTAGCGCAGCACATCATGACCGAAATCCCGTTCTTCTTTGACGGTGCAACGCTCTACGCATATCACAATGGCGTCTACAAACCGAACGGAAGGCAAATCGCCATGAAGTCGGCATTGGTTAAACTACGCGACCACTACAGGCGCAACCTCGTGTCCGAAATCGTGGATTATATCCAGACGTCTATGTGGCAGGACAGCGGCAAGATGGACGTGGAAGATGAGTATATCAACGTTAAAAATGGTCTGTTGCACTGGCCCACGGGTAATCTGTACGCACACACACCGGAACGAGTATCGACGGTACAATTGCCCGTCATATACAACCCCGACGCCACTTGTCCGACCATTAATGAATACATGAAATCAGCATTACCGGCTGACACCCTCCCAATCATCGAGGAGATGTTTGGGTACTGTATGATGCCGTCCACTCAATATCAGAAGGCATTTATGTTCGTTGGATCGGGCGGCAACGGTAAATCACTCGGATTGGATTTGCTCACCACGTTTATAGGCGAATCGAATGTGTCAAACGTGGCGCTGCAGGACTTGGAAGCGAATCGATTTAAACTGGCTCAATTGTACGGGAAGATGGTCAACATTTACGCTGACTTGCCACACAAGGCATTGGACACAAGTTCAGCGTTCAAGTCGGTCGTATCGGGTGATCGTATGAGTGCCGAGTTCAAAGGGAGGGACTCGTTTGATTTCCGTCCTTTTGCTCGCCTCATCTTCAGCGCAAACGAAATACCGACCAGTCGCGATTTAACCGATGGATTTTTTCGACGGTGGATTATAGTACCGTTCCCCAATCGATTCGAACATGGGGTAAATGCGGACGAGAATATGTTGCAGAAAATGACTACTCCAGATGAGTTGTCCGGTCTGTTGAATGTGGCGTTGAATGGGTTACGCCGACTGCAACAGCAACGTAAATTTACCGAAAATGAAGCAACACAACAGGCATTGGCAGACTACAAACGTGATTCGGATAATGTCGCTGTGTTCCTGGACGAAATGTGCGTTATCGGCCCAAATTACCGCTGCAACAAGACGGAGTTGTATCCGGTATATGTACAGTGGTGTGCTGACGCTGGGCTGAAGAAGCTTGGCAAAATTAAGTTTAACGAACGTCTGCAACGACTCGTACCAGATGTTAGAGAAGAACGTTGCGCAAAAGATTTGCCGTGGGAATGGGTCGGCGTTGGGCTCATACACCCAATATTTAGGTGATGTGCGCAAAAGTTATATCGATTCCGCAAAAGTTGCGCAGGAGTTGCGCAAGAGTTTGATACGCATAAATCCAGTCATATCAATGGTTTATAACACTTTCCGCAATTTCCGCAAAAAGTTTAATGAGTTCTTGGTGAAAATGTCAGTTTGTATGGGCTGAAACACTAGTCCAACTCTTGCGGAATTGCACCAAGTTTTGCGCACCGTCCATTTGTCGTCGGTGTTTTTTATTACACACATATGGAGGTCTGCCGATGAATATTACCGTGACAAATGAATTGTCGATCCCATTGTCCGATGTACCCGCCAACGTCAGACAACAAATTATCGATGACTTAACACTCGACAATCCGCCGTATCAAACTGCGTTGCGTATGGGATATTCCACGTACGGAATCGAACCGACGATACAACTATATCGGGCTGAAGCAGGCTCTTTGTATATGCCACGCGGCTATATTATTCGGTTGCGTCAGTTGTTGGATCAGTCCAGCACACCATATTCCGTTGATGACAAACGTTTGTGGTTGCCGAAGGTTCATATGGAGTCGTCCATTGAATTGCGACCATACCAGGTGCCAGCCGTCGATGCGTTGGTACGACACCAACAGGGCGGTGTGGTTGCGGGGTGTGGATCGGGTAAGACCATTTGTGGGCTTGAAGCGGCGGTACGCACACAACAACCGATACTATGGCTCACTCATACCGAAGACCTGTTCCGACAAGTGATTGAGCGTGCTGTAGCCGTACTGGACATCAAAGAAGACGAGATCGGTCGACTTGGCGGTGGAAAGTGGAAGGTGGGCGAGCGGCTGACAATTGGCATGGTGCAGACGTTAGCCAAACGTGACCTCCCGGACATCACTGATAAGTTCGGATGTATCGTTATTGATGAAGCACACAGGGTGCCGTCGGATACGTTTTGGCGCGTGGTCAATGAGTTCCCCGCAGCTTATCGCTTATGGCTGTCAGCTACGCCCACGAGAAGCGACGGGCTAACAGATGCGTTATTCTACGGTGCGGGTCATATCGTTCATGAGGTTCCACGTGATGCCGTACCAACCGTTACTCCAGCACTGGTCGTAATCAAAACTGACTACAATACCACGTACGATAACTTCTCCACGCAAATCAGCAACCTTATACAAAACAAAGCACGTAACCAACTCATCGTCGATACCATCAAACAGAACGCCAAAGGACATTTCAGCCTCGTATTGTCCGACCGTTTGGACCATTTGAAGTGGCTACGTTCAATGCTTGTTAACGCAATCCCCGACATGACAATTGAGATTCTACACGGAAAGCTCAATAAAAGAGAACGCGTGGAATTGTTAGAGCGTATCCGCAACAAACAAGTCGACATTGTGTTGGCTACACAGGTAGCACGTGAAGGACTCGATATACCGCACTTGGATAGGTTGTATTTGGTATGCCCCAAAAAAGCAGAAGGGGCGACCGAGCAGGAAATTGGACGTATTATGCGCCCGTGTGAAGGTAAAAACGATGCCATCGTCTACGACTTCCTCGACATTAAAAATCCCAGACTACAGGCTCAATTTAATAAGCGATGTGCGGTATACGCAAAGCTTAAAATTCGGCGCATGCAGACGGCATGAGGAGGTGACAACAATGACAATTCAGATGTTCCGATTACGTAAAGACGGCGTGCTGTTTTGGTACGTGGTAGATACAATTACCGGTGAGATTTTATCGACCTGGGAGGTTGGTGGAGATGACAAATATGAGAACGAAAGTGATTTAATTGTGGCCAAATAATTCCCCTAATGTACCATCACACCGTACGTCAGCCTCGATTTTGACAATTTACACGTGCTTAAGCTAACAAACTCAGTATGCTAGAGTTTCCTGTGGAATCGGGCATCAAATACGAATATGGGTTAAACGTAGATAGATAGTAATTTGGTGCGAAACTTTCCATGGCGCTATTTTCTGATTGAGACAACAGTGATGACATATCGGATGAAGATATTCCATTCGTTCCCGATGTACCATTATTCACTTGAAAAAGCGGATTGGCGTACTTTTGGGTCTGGGCCAGGAAATCCTGCGTCGACATGTTGTTTCCACCAAGCATGTTCGTTATAACTTGGCCGGTTTGATAAGCCGTATTGAAATCGTTTGGATTCAAAGCGACTTCTTCATTAAGACCGGCTAGAAGTGATGAGTTTCCGTTCGATGCAGAGGAGTTTTGAAATAACTCACCATTCGTTTCTGCGGCACTTATTTCCGACTGTAATTGCGGAGACATTCCACTGCTATCCATGGTGGTCGCACTGTTAGCAACAGAAGCCCAGTTCGAATAACTAGGAGACAAGAGAGGATTCCATCCATAACTTGAAATACCGCTTATCACGTGCCAATCCTCCTATTGCCTTTTAAGAAAAATATACCACGAAATTACTTAATGCCCAAGTATTTAACCAGAACGCGAAAGTCATGTTAATCGCCACAAGTACAATGGGCATAGAAAAAACCATGCAGATGAATCCACATGGGCACGATTTCGAATTACAGCTTGTAGACGTTCGCAGCTTGTGGGCCTTTTGGTCCTTCAACGATGTCGAACTCTACTCGTTGACCTTCGTCAAGTGATTTGAATCCGTTACCTTGAATTGCGCTGAAGTGTACGAATACATCGTCGCCGCCTTCAACGGAAATGAAACCGAAGCCCTTTTCAGCGTTAAACCACTTAACCGTTCCTTGTTGCAAAAGAATTCCTCCATGGTGCGCAGTGCACATTCAATTTACTGATCCAGCGGATCATGTATTAAGTCCCATTATATGTTTGAAAAAATGCAAATGTTGTCGAAACGTGCCACCTTTGGAGAACCAATTTCTTTTTCCCACCGTTGATACTAAAGGACGAGCGCTGATGTATTGCTACCCCATTTATGCCCCCGTTTGTTACCCCATTTATTACTGGGTTTGTGCCCTCGTTTAATACTGCATTTGATACCCAACAAAGGAGTGGAACCTAAGCGCACACATCTACGTAAAGGAGGTGACATATGGCACGAAACATCACATTCGATGAGCTGATCGTCAAAATTAGTGCTGCGCATGTCATCGTTGATGAAGCCATTAAGCCAGCACTTGAGGCCGCATCCGTCAAAGTCAAGGAAACGGCGGAACAAAAATTTGGCCACTACCAGGATTCGGTGGCGGGAGGCCAGTTCCCCGCTTGGGCAGCCCTTTCCACGACATATCTACAACGCAAACTAGCCGCTGGTTCATCTGGAGACGATCCGCTTATCGGTGCACCAGGACTAAGACGTGATGGCGGTACTCCCCTTTCAGAATCCATCCAATACACCGTACGCGGTCTCAATGCTTACATCGGGACGGATAGTGAAGTTTCCGAATTTCACGAATTTGGTACGATCCACGCCCCGCCGCGTCCGTTTTTGAGACCGGCGCTTTTCCAATCGAAACAACAAATAGTGAAAAACATGGGCGCGGCGGTGCAGGCTGCACTTATTTCATATTTCGGCAAATAGGAGAGTTGAACATGTTAAACCGCAAAATCAAACGCGTTGAAGTAAATGACGAATTGCGTATCACACTCGATGAGTCAGACCATCGCCGTACCACATTCACGCTGTACGTCAATGTCATGGGCGAATGGGTTGCAAAGGCGACTCGCACAATGGAACACCCGGACGCAAACAAGCATCTGCAATTGGTGCATCGTGCTAAACAAGCGTTACGCAAAGCAAATAGACACCATAAGCACACGCCAAATGTCGAAACACTTCGTGCTGCTGAACACTTGCAACAGGTTGCTGAACAAGCACAAACGATATTTCAACACTACGCAGATCAGCGTGATGCACTGGTACGCGAGTTGTACATCGAAGCGGGTGTACTGGACCAAAGCAATATCGATGAATTTGATAGCAAAGTAGCCGAGTTACGGGCGGTGAATGAATAATGTCAGGAGAAATTTACAATTTAGAAGTCGTCATATCCGCCTATGACCGAGCACTTGCACCGTTAAAAGCAGTATCAGCTCAACTTACGGCGACATCGAAACAATATGCGGTCATGCAGAAGGCCATGAAAGCGGCTGGCGCTACGTCTAGTGAACTTGGCGCATTACAACAGCGCATGGATGCATTGGCTCGCAGCGACGCCTTTTCAAAGATGGCACCGCAGCTCAAATCGGTCGGTGCTCAGACGTATCAAATCGAACAGCTGGCCAATGGTCTAAATAAACTGGCAACGGCACGAGATAAAATAGCGTCAGGTCAGTCACTACTGGCTAAAGGCGGAATGGCTATTGCTGGCGGTTTGGCAATAGGTGCATCCCTAATTGAGCCGATCAAGAACGCGATGGATCTCCAGAAGTCTATGATGCAAGTCCAAATCGCAAGTGGGGCCAATCCGAATCAAGTAAAACAACTCACTGCCAATGCAATGCTCGGAAGCCTTGATACAGGCATATCGAGTGTGATGGTCGCACAGGTTCAGCAAGCACTCGCACAGTCCCGTTTGCCGTTGGCTAACATTCTAAGCAAAAACACGTTTGACCAGTATTTGAAATTCGCCGATCTAATGTATCAACGGAACGGCACACCGGTCAGCGAATCAAGTGCGTCAGCCGTCCAAATGTCGCACGAGTACCAGCTCTACAAAGACCCTCAAAAATTGTCGAGTTTCTTGAACCAACTATGGCAGACTCTTGCCGTGACTCACACGAGCGTTCAAAGTTTTGGAAACATCTTCAGTTATTATGCGGGGCAAGCGAACCGATTAGGAATAAGTCCAAACAGTGCCATGAATATGGAGTCGTTCCTTATATCCAGTGGCCTAGCCGGTAATGGTAGGTCGGGCGGATCTGATATTGACAATTTCTTACAACGCTCATCGTCCCCTGCATCTAAAGCAGCATTAGCCGCAATGAAGCAGACTGGACTTATGGGCAAGAATGGGGAAAGTATATTCTTCGGCGCTAATGGAAATTTTGTCGGCCTCCCACAACAAATCGCAATCATGCAGCAGTGGTCTAAACAGTTTAAGGGTAATAAAGCACAAGAAATCAACGCGGCAAAAGTGATTTGGGGTGCCCAGGGAGAACGCTATGCCCTTGCACTCAGTGGCCCAAGCGCACCAGGTATGAACACGCAATTACAAAAACAGATAGGTGCCGTGCCTGGTGTCGAGAAGTCCCAAGCGATGCAAATGAACACGATAAGTGGACAATTATCGCGACTTAAAATGGGATGGCAGGACATGATGACGGGTCTCGGAATGCCACAATTGGCTTCGGCCATGAACTTTCTCAAGTCGATCAACGACATGGTATCGAAAATTGTCCAGTTTGAAATTGCACACCCATTGTTCATGAAATCCGTTGGGAACCTGATTAAATTATCTGCGGCTGCGCTGGCTTTTCGCGGCGTGCTGATGGGCGTGGCCGGTACAGCGAAGATTTTTAGCGGTGCATTTCACCTCACCAAACTATTCGGAGACCTAACCAAAACAGCCAGTGGAGCAAGAACACTAACCGGGGATTTCGGTTTAGTCGGCGGCACGATGAAAACTGCGGTCAGTTTGTTCAGAGACTTGGGATCGTGGCTTGGACGGATAACTGGACTTACACGTGTATTCACAACCGTTATGCGTGTGGCTTCCCTCGTAATGCGAATGAATCCTGTAGGACTACTTATCACTGGCCTAACATTGCTCGGGGTCGCCATTTACGAGTTAATCAAACATTGGTCCAGCGTGTGTTCGTGGCTTTCCAGAGTTTGGAGTTGGTTCGACAAGGTAACTGGTGTCGGTAAAGCGTTCGGTGCGGTTGCTAAGACGATCATGAGTTTATGGTCGCCGGTCGCAGCCTTCTTCGATAACATTTGGAAGCACATTTCACCCGTGATTAGTGGAATCGGCCATTTGCTCGGCATAGGTGGGTCCATAGCCTCACCAACAGCATCTATCCCTACATCTTCAATGTCTACAAGTACAACAGTCCACATTAACGCAGGTGCCATTACAGTTTCCGGCGTATCCGACCCACATGCTGCAGCAAAGTCAGTTTTGGATCAACTTGGGAACCATTATTCACTTCAAAACTGGTCGTCTCCATCGGGACCAAATAAATTAGCGTTCGGTCACTAAAAACACGTCACCCTCTGTAAAACAAACGGAGGGTGAACGTTTTGATTTGTGGTATATTCAACCATATACGCATGTAAAATCAGATAGTTTAGATAAATATGATGGGAATGGGTGATAAAGTGAGTGATTTATTCGGGATATTGAGTTTTTTATCGTTTGTATCTTTAATTCTAGGATTGATTAAACCATCGCTAGTCCTTCATTGGGGTAACCACAGAACAAGAGGTCGAGCAGCCTTGACGTACATTGGCGCAATTGTAGTGTTTGCCATCTTGTCTGGTGTCACCTCAGGGAATTCCAAACCTACGACTCCTGCATCTGCACCTGCAACCAACGACACATCTGGTTCCTCAAACACTACATCAACGGTAGTATCGAATGGTTCCAGTAGTTCTAATACTACAGTTACAACATCCAAACCGAAAGCCACTACGAAAAAGAGTGCTCCAGCAACAACATCTACTCCTAAATCCACATCAACTCCGGATGCTACAGCACAGTTAGCATTTTTGTCTTCATTTCCAGCACTGGATTCGTCCGGTTCGATATCGGTTAGTCAGCAAAGTACAGATTACGTGTCTCAACATCCGCAATGGTTTCCGGCTGCTTCTGGCGATTCGTCTTATTCCAAGGCGATAAACCATGCCCTTACAATTCCGATGATTATGAAAGACCCATCATCATATGCAACCACGTTGTACCAGAATACAGGCACCGTTACGGAGATTCATCAATACCACAATCCAGATTACGCTATGGTCCAGGTAGTTGTTGATTCTGGATCAGAGGCAGGAGCCGAAGCAATCGTTATGTACGAGGGTAGCACCGGTTCAATTGTCCAAAATTCGCAAGTTCAATTTGTTGGTTTGCCCGTGACTGAGTGGGATTTTTCGAACGTCAGTGGTGGAACAACACAAAGCGTGCTATTTGACGGGGTTAGCTTGAAGCAACTGTCATAACAATACACATTCACCCTTATCCATCGTGATAAGGGTTCTTTTTTTTGTCCGTATACATATGTATGGCGCAACCGGTACAAGGGGTAGGTGACGATGATGAAGGTCATTATTACTCATAGTGACGCGAAATATGCCATTCGTGATGCATGTAAACTGTACGAGAAAATGTGTACATCGGGAAAGTTCCTGGTCCAGGAGATGTTTTAGGGGTCACGTCACGAAACGGAAAAAATCGTACGCTAAGAAAGCATTGAAAAAAACAGATACCCCCTCACAAGGACTAACGATCTTTTTCTGCCAGGGTGTTTTTGAATTAACGCACCCGTTAGTGCCAGAAAACGTCGCCAACTTATTCCAACGTCAAATCGTATTCTGGTGGCGATTTCACTTCAATCGTAACCAATCTGTATCCGTGTTTTTTGGCTAAATCATAAGCCTTAGGTCCAATCGCATAATTGTGCACCTTTTTGAACCCTCTTGTGAGATCCCTGGTTACAGGACCAATTAGGGTGGTATGCAGCCGGAATGGCTTCAACCCTGCCCTCTAGTTGCCCCACGTCTCCTGGTCAGAGCGTTGATATGCAGAAGCGCTATGAACGATAACACCGCCGCGCGTTTCTTTCTCGTCGACCGAACTATCATCCAGCAAATACTTTTGCCAAACCGAAAGCAGCGGCAGCCGCAATGCCACCCACAAGCAATGTTTGAATCGCGCTCTTGAATGGATTGACCCCTGTGAATCTGCCTTTCACAAATCCGAAAATAAACAGGGCTATCAGTGTAATTATCACGGAAGTCACTAGGGCAGTATTGGCATGGTGTATAAAGATATACGGAGCAAGCGGAATAATACCACCAACGATATAGGAAATTGCAATGGTAATCGAGCTGCGCACCGCTCGTTTTGGATCGGGTTCCTCAAGACCTAGCTCGAATTTCATCATAAAGTCGATCCAGTTTTTCCGATTTTGACTGATGGCATTGACGGTTGTTTCCACATTTTCCTCGGGAACGCCCCACTGTAAGAGAAGTGACCTGACTTCTTCTCTTTCCCTGCCCGGCACTTCGTCGATTTCACGTTCCTCACGACGGAGCTCGGAAAAATAGTGTTCGCGGTCTGTATTGGCAGCGAGATATCCGCCCAACCCCATGGCAATACAGCCTGCGGCGATTTCGGACATCCCAGCAATCACTACCAAAGAAGTTTGAGATACCGTTCCTGATAAGCCGGCAGCTAAGGCAAATGGGACCGTCAAGCCGTCTGACATTCCAATAACAATATCTCGAATAAATTCTGAGCCTGTGAAATGACGTTCTGCATGCTCCATTGCTAAATAGCCCCATTTCAGTAATCGCAATCGATATATGGATTCAGTTACACCGGTTCTTAACGATTATCATTGACACATTACAGCAGTTCCATTAGTACATTATTCGTTTAGTTAGCCTATCTTCCGACATTACTTTCGTCCATGAATGCCTTTCCTATCATCATAGGTTGGTTAGTGGTCCAAAACCTGGACCAGGGTGGGTATTAGTCAATCGACTCACTCGTACCTATAAAACACACCCAACGGGCGACATAGCCAGTTTAAGGCTTCGCAGTTTGGATGCTAACGATTACGGCGTCCCTCTTATGAATTAGGCGTGGTGTACATAGATAAAACCCTACACGGTCATCCTAGTTTAGGGAGGTGGTTTCAAATGGATGTATCTTTTCTTCAAGAAGAACTTAAACGTTGGGGAGAATTGATCATTACTGTTGGTGGGTCAACTTTTGAGATTCACGGAGGGGATAATGTACAATTCGACGTTCAAAAGAACATCATTCGGTTTAGTGCACCTGATGCTCAATACATCCTTAATGGTAACAGCATAGCATTTGTAAAAATGCACTTAGGTCATATTGCTCAATAATAGCAATCAAGCCGAAATAAAGAGCCAACGGAGAATTCCGCTGTTGGCTCTTGCTGTTCTCCATATGTCGCTCATCTGCCCGAAAACGCAGTAAGCGCCGTGATACGAAAATGAATGTTCATGCAAAATCATCCGCAGGAGGTTTACTCAATATGCTCCCGCTTTAGTCCCAAGGCTCCCTCGTACGATGTTTATGTTCCGCCCGTAATTAAAGCTCTCCTCGATACTGTAGACTTAGCCACCTTCCTTTTTGACGGAGCGCTACCAGGTACGGATACCGCCAGAACGACCAGAGTGGAACACATATCCCCAATAACAATGTAGCTTCACACAGACCTTGAACGGCGTTCACTTTCTCTACGTCCGCAAAACCAATGACTGGGTGCATCGCACGGTCCAGAATCATGAGGTTGATGATTACAATGAACGCTACCATCAACAATACGAATGGAGTAAGTACTTTCACGGATGACATTAAACGTGGCGATTTCTTGTGAAGTCGCCATCTCCCAGCGAAAGCTCCCGTTTCAATACTGCAAACAGAATGCAACTTGTCTAAATGCATAGTAACCAATACTTTCCGATAGCGTATCCTTTGAATAACGGGTATCCATACCAAAATGGCTAAACAAATCCATGGAACATCGAATCTGAACCAATTGGGTGTTTTTTCCTGAGACGACGGCACATGGAACATTACAGTTAACGCCACTGACAAGCACCCGACCAATACAAGACAATAAATCACCAAGTGCGATGTCTTTATATACGAATAAACACGAGCATCATCCAATTCCTGAATCACCTCAGTCCCTCCCAGCAGATATAATGCGTGAGTCAGTTGGTAACGAACGTTACATACTATTCATGCTGCGTACTCCTGCCCGTTAGTCCCATAACGATTTGTATACTTGTCATATTGAACTATACCTAAAACTGACGTCAGAGAGCCCATTAGAGAAGCGTCAGAATAGGCTTCGTTGATGATTTTTCTGACATCATGATATGGACGTCTATAATTTCAATCTGACAGGTTAGAGCCTTAACGTACGATTTTGTCCGTTTCGTGAAGTGACCCCTTTTACGAACATTTTTGGGATAGATACATCCCCACTAATACGGCCAGGTAATCGAACCTATTGCGTGGCACGTCGTTCGTTGTGAATGGCTTTTACATATAACACAGCCGCCCCATCAATTAGAGGCGGCTTTTTTTATCAATTCGAGACGATTTTTTTCAGCAATCGTACATCCGTTTCTGTTTCGCCCAATCTGGACTTAATGTCCTTTACGTCGCGGCTAGTTTCAAGTACGGCTTGTTCAACTTTGTCGATACGCTGGTTTAAACGTGCTTCAACATCGCCAATCTCTTCGCGTACGATTTGCCGTATCGCATCGAGCAATTGTTTTTCATCCACGTACAATCAACTCCTGTGCACATCATAATGGAAATCCCTTATCCATATCAACGTTAAATGCCTCCATTGGGATAGCAATGACGGACGGTTATACGTACGTATTCTATAGGGAACGCCTCATTAAGCAGTGCTGATGGCCCTCGCTGCCAGAACTGCTACGACAACTAATGAAATAGAGGATTGTGTTACCATCAGGACCTTGGCCCTCTTGGATAGAACGGGTGTATCAGTGGGGCTGAACGCGGTGCTCGTATTAAACGCAAGGAAGACATAATCGGAAAACGTTGGAATCCAATCTGCCCAAGCGTCAACATTGGATGCCATCTGTGGGAAGAGGAAATCGGGACGCCCTGGTTGCTTGATGTGTCGAGGTAGTGGGCCTCCTTGATCGATTTCCCAGTACCATACCGCGAATACAATGATGTTAATTATCCACAACAGTGCCGCGTCCCGAAACAGTCCCGTGCCGGTCTCGGTATGCTTGAACAATGCATAAATAAGAAACAGCACACTGATAACGAGGCCGATGGTTAGGACGGTAATGATGGTAAAAGCGATACGACGTGTCCAACTGTGGTGTTCGCGAAATATTGCCACGGTTAAAGGTATCATGAGTATGCCGACAATCACTAATGGTGCCCACCGAGGTCCAACAGTGACAGTCTCTGTCATAATACTCAATAGCACCCCAATAAAGACAACAGCAATGAGAAACGACCAGCGAGGTGGTCTAGTACTCGGCCTTCTTTGTAAACGTTTAGAGTCCATTTCCACGTTATCTTCCAACCTTCGATTCGTCGCGTCTTATCATCATTAGCGGTTGCTCATTGTCTAGTATCATCGGAACTTGGTCCATCGAAACGTGGTCGAAGAAGTGATAACGATTATCCTTCTTCCATCGGAAACGAGTTATTCATCACCGCTTATACTTAATAATATTACTGTTCAATGTTACTTAACAGTATTAGTAGTCAGTAATAATGTTACGTATGTGACGCGTGTTTCAGGTATCGAATTTGGTCTATGGTCTCGATCATTTACTTAAAGGAATTTGTTGATATACCTAGAATTAAAATCATATTCACTATTCATTTTTACTGTTCAGTATTACTTATACGTAACACTTTTACATTTTACTGTTTTGTTTGAGGAGATGAACAGATGGGGATAACGATTAGTTTCGGGCTACAGAAAGGCGGCGTATCCAAGACTACAACGTCAACTTTGTCAGCATACATTTTGGCTAATCAAGGTCACCGTGTGCTAATGGTCGATATGGACTCGCAAGGAAACGCTTCACAATTCCTTACAGGCAAGAGTCCGTATGACTTTCAAGGGAAAACAGTACTCGAAGCATGCAAAGAACGCGATCCACGTCCATACATAGTTGGTGTCAATGAAAACTTGGACTTACTCCCTGCAGAGGATTTACTCTCAACCTTCTCGCGTTGGCTGTTCGATGAGTACAAGCATACATTGGGACGTGACGCCGACCCAAACTCACTCTTATTCGTCTTAAGGGATACACTTGCGACTGTGAAAGACAAGTACGACTACATCCTACTCGACCTCCCGCCGAATCTTGGTGAGCAGACACTTAACGGCATGGCGGCTAGCGACTGGTGTGTTGTGATGGCACAGTCGGAACCATTCGCGTATGACGCTTTGCAACGTTACCTTGAAACACTCGAACACATCCACGGTCGTGTAAACGCGAATACAAAGTTAGCTGGAATTTTAACTACACTTCTCGATGCGCGAACCGCGTTAGGCAACTTTATTCGCGACCGCATTGCTGAGGAGTATGAGGACTTGGTGTTTGACACGGTTATACGCCGCAAATCCCGTGTAATTGAATTCAGCTTTGAAGGTATTAGCAACAAGAATAAAACGGATAGAGAAGCATTGGAAATGTATGAGGACTTCGTGAAGGAGTTGAAAGCACGTGTCAAAGGCTGAACGTTTCCGCTCGTTGGCTAAGTCGAAGAATGAACCAGACACAACGAATCCGTCAAAGTCTGATGTTATCGATGAAATTGTTGGTGCATCAACGGTGGAGATAGCCGCCACAAGTACAGAAAAATTTTCGAGTAACAATAATAGTAACAGTATTACTGAACAAGCAACCGTAACAGTGAATCAAAACATTGAGCAGGAACACACTTCATATTCAGTTAATAACAACACTGAAACAAATAACATTTCATCATCAGTTAATAGTAACAGTATTACTGAACAGTCAAATGTAACAGAAACACGAAGGAATGCCTCTGCCACGCGTATTCCACGCCCTATAGAGGAGTTTGAAAAGCGTCTTAAAAGGCCAACAATCGAAGAAACGCATACCCGTGCGACATGGCTCGTACGCAATGACCTTTTGAAGCGGTTAGAGAAGCTAGCCAAGCACCAACAACGCGGATTCAAAACCCACGTAGTAAACTATGCGATTGAACGCATCCTAGACGAGCTGGAAGGCAAATGAGGACGTCAAAATTGGCTTTATTGCTCGGTTTTTGAGGTGATCCACTATACTTGGTCACTTGATCCAAATCGTATGACATGATAGATTCGGATCAACCAAATATGGACGGCATAAAAAACCGAACCCCAGAGTTGGCGCTCTGAGGTTCGGACGTGCACTCCTCGATGTGCGAGATCGAGAAGTCGCTTTTAATTTGACACCGACATTGTATCTATTTTCGTTAGATAATACAAGAGGTGCAAATTGGCGAAAACGGACGGAATTTGACAGTCCGACTTCTCGGCTTTATCTGAAGCTGCAGGAGTCGGATTTTTTGTGCATGTCCTTCAAAGGGGACACATGTATGGCAAAGGTTCAAGATACAGGAAGGGTAAAGAAGGGTTGGACCAACAACTACTTCACAGTCCCAAATGGCATATACGAAATGGACATAACAGGCTACGCAAAAGCCGTGTACATATATCTGTGCAGACGAGCCGATAGCGACGGTCAAAGTTTCCCTGGCTACGGAACAATTGCTACTGAGGTTGGTTTTAGCAAATCAACGGTTCGTCGGGCAGTCGATGATTTGATTACAGCTGGACTGCTTATAAAAGAAACGCGTGGGCGCAAGGAAAATGGTGAGTTTTACCCTAATCTCTACACAATAATTCACCCAATGGATGCTGTCTCAGAGGAAGTATGCTCTGACAGACCATACCCACCCGAAGGTATGCTCTCACAGGACATACCTATGGTCAGCGGTGATACACCTATGCTCTCACAGAACATACCTATGTTCTCAGAGAACACAGAAGTAAGATCCATTAAGGACAACCCAATAACAACACCCATTAAGGACACTACACACACACACCATGTGAAAGCAGAAATTGAATCCGCACTTACACAGATAACTGTCACAACAGAAGACCGTGTGTGTGACAAATTTATTCTTGATGAACTCAAAGACTCGTTAGCAGCTATGGGGATTCAAGTGGCCGACAAAACGTTAAAAGAGTGGTTAGAACTCGCTGAAATCACTGAAATTGTTTATGCATGCAGACTTGCGACAACGCAAGAGGGCATAAAAAACCCATCCGCATATATTACCGGTGTACTTAAAAACGGCGTTGTGATGGTGAAACAGAACCCTCAAAAAACAACCAACGACAAACGGTACTCCAATTTTTACAAACTATTTCCTGACAATTAATGCGCCTACGATGCCAATTGTCGGTCCAATGATTAGCTGGTTAAAAGTACCTTATCGTGGTCCTTGGGCCCGGTGATATCCTCGTTATTAGGAGGTGATCACGTTGGTCTTGTTCCCTATCCACCGCTGTTATTGTCGTAAGTGTGATGAATGGCAGTATGTGAAGACTCTGGGTGAAATTGTGAATGGCCCTTGGTTTAAGAAGTGTGGCGGAGAGATGAAGCAGGTGGAGTTGAAACAGAGCCAATTGGATTTGTTTCCTACGCAGGTAAAGAATCCCCGAAGAAAATGACTTCATTAGTACTGAACTGATCCTCTTTTGAATCCCTTGCGTTAATTGGCTCGTATTTCGCTTCTGAGACGTTTTTTGGATTGGCCTAGTATATTTATATGTCCAAGCCGCTTAAACGTCTGAGATGCGATTCTGAGAGGGTATTTTGATGTACATAAAAAACGCCCCCTCATGAATGTGCCAATTATTGTTTTGATATGCGGATTTCTTGCCCAATGTCAGCGATTCGGTGGTTATGATCGTTCAAACGTGCTATGGCCTCGGTTAATGCCAATTTTAGTGTCGTTTAATTCGACGCGGTGCAATATTGCTTGCAATAGTTCCTTAATTTCGTCCACGTGATTCACTCCTACAGCAACATTCTACATAGGGCAGGTAGCCTCCTGTTTTGGGAATCGGTAAATAGTGTGCACAACTAACGAATGAGGTAACAAACGAGGTAACGGATGGGGTGGCAAACGGGGTAACAAACGCGGTAGCAAATGGGGTAACACTTCGTCCTCGCTGTGCGTTCAGCCTCAAAGCCCTTCGAAGTGACTTGGTTCTTCAAAAGACCCCCTTTTTTCGAATCCCCCATTTGAACCGGCCTATATTTCGTTTCTGAGGCGTTTTTAGATATTCCTGGTAGGGGTCACCTCACGAAACGGAAAAAATCGTACGTTAAGGCTATTACCTGTCAGATTGAAATTATAGACGTCCATATCATGATGTCAGAAAAATCCTCAACGAAGCCTATTCTGACGCTTCTCTAATGGGCTCTCTGACGTCAGTTTTAGGTATAGTTCATCCGGACAGTATTACCGCTATGCTGGAGATGCCAAGTCGTTGCGTGACACCAAAATGCTTAACGTACAAAAATCGCCGTTTCGTGACGTGACCCCTACTACGCATGATGGACAAATTTGATAGTCTTCATACATCCTCTTGTGGCCAATACAACCCCAGGTCTGCACACGACCGACCGTCCCGTTCGCCTTTGCGCAGACCCCAACAAGGTTATTAACTTTTACACTGCTCTAAATCTGGTAAAAAACTTCAAGAATTGACCTGACCAAACACATCTCATCTCAGGTTTAATCACATCGTCGTTTTTTGAATCCAGTTGTTTTATGGGGTTCGATTTCGATTGTATACAGAATACTGAATACGATTTATGATAACTCCATACGGATAATCAATATACAAAGAGATTGCGATTCGGGGTTACAGGGTACGATGAGATTAAATACCACAAATATGGAAGACATAGAATATTTACGCAGTCTTATGATTAAGACGGCAGAGGAAAGAGGGAGTTTAGCACATCCTGATGTAGTTGAAATCAGTCAACGCTTAGACACCCTCATTAATGATATCCAGCGAGTTCGTTTTGAACGATACTGTAAAGCTACAGGATGTTTTATTCGGCCTTCTTTTCGGACTGTGTTTTACCGTTACAAATTCCAAGTGGCACGTCTTGTCCATTCACAAGCCTAAAACCAGTTTTAAACACCGTATCTCGTACGGTCACCCGATGAATGGCGTGGCAATGAATGCAATACATTATGTGATTCATTGTTAACCATCCCCTTTAATCTATTATACACAATTTCTCCCATTTGCTTTAGTGCGTTAACATGAGAAACTGATGTACTTTAATAATTCTTAGACAAATTGTGTCGGTATCGTACGGATATCCATGGGGATCTCGTATTTTGTGGTTTCACTCAAGCAAAACGGTTAATCTTCTAAATGGTAGATCATCTGTAATTAAACATGGTTTCCGTAAGGGTGATTAATGTGATCAATTTATCAAGTGAGACCTGGAGAGAACTAATCGACTATTATGGGCTAAATGACTACGACCTAAAGACTTTGTACGACAACATGGACTTTTTTGAAAAGTATGCGGATGAAATTGTTCATGAATTTTACGATGAAGTTATGAAAAGAGGGCACCTAAAAGGAATTATTAATGAGAACAGTACTGTCGAACGATTAAAAAAAACGCAAGTATGGTATTTGAAAACCCTTGCTACGGATGTAATTGATGACGATTATATTGCTGGCCGTGAAAAAGTTGGTGCGGTGCATGCAAAAATCGGATTATCTGCCACGTGGTACATTGGTGGTTACTCAATTTACCTTCGCTGTATACGGAAAAGGCTTAGCCATTCAGATCCTCATGTGAGCTTTTCAATCTACGAAGCTGTAACGAAACGAATATTGTTCGATTCTGCGATTATTTTGGAACAGTATATCGGAGATGTCATGAGCAAAAACGAAGCGTATATCAAGCATATGACAAATGCCTCTAATGAACTTATACAATCCGTTGATCAAGTGACCGCAATCGCATCTGATTTTGCAAATTCCGCTACAGTATTAGCTGAAGCTCAAGGTGCAGTTGTTGAATCTGCATCGACGTTGTATGACAAAAGTACTGCCATTGACGCGATGAGCAAGTTAGTTATAGAAATTGCAGCGCAGACACATATGTTGGGGTTAAATGCTTCAATCGAGGCGACTAGGGCAGGCGATCGTGGTCAGGGATTTACTGTCATCGCAAATGAAATTCGAAAATTAGCCGAACGAACTAAAAAGTCGTCAGAAGAAATTAATACATCTGTATCAGAATTAGTGAAGTACATTAACAGTATCAATCAACAGGCCGAACAAACTATGGCTACTTCAGAACAACAAGCGGCATCGGCACAAGAGTTATCGGCGTTGATCCATGGTATTGAGGATATTGCTACTAGGCTAAAGCAATAAATAGAAAATGTTTAATTTCTCACAAATATGTCCATCCTGTTCATAGCGATGCTAGACAAGCTATGCGGGGTGGACATTGTTATGCGTGCTGTAAAAGACAATCCAGCGAAGCGATTACGTGTGCTTATGGCCGAACGTGACATTAATACTCAGGAACTAGCCTATATGTCGGGTGTACACAAAAACACCATCGCAGCCATACGTACAGGTGAAACAACAAAGCCCAATTCTGAAACACGTTATCGGATTGCCAGAGCGCTTGGTGTCAAAGTAAACAGTATATGGCCGGATTCTTGAGTTGAGACGGGATTAGTGATAAATCCTAGGAATCTCGATTTACAACACAGATAGCGTATAAATACGTCATCGGCGTGCGCCTAAAGATAAACGTCCAAGTGTAATGCGCCGCCGACAATTTGAATATGACTTGTTTGTATCTGTAAGATAGAAGGGTGAGGGGCGTTCGGCCGCCCCTCTTTTGTTCTTAATGAACGTGCTGAGCAATGATGATGCTTAGATTGATGGCAGTCAAAATAAGCATCCCAAATGAACAGCAGGCCATCAAGAGACTGCAGGTTTCTTGTATGGTCATTTTTTTGCCCTCCTTTCTCGGCCGAATTGATTGTATATGCCGGTTTAGACCAGCTCCACCCGATTCACCTCCTTCATTCAAATACCGTCACCAAAATGGCTTTTGAGTAAAGAAGTTCGAAAAATTATTCGGTACGAGTCTCCGTGCGGGGCTCGTATTTTTATTTAAATGCGGAATAGGACATTTTTTCGGTGACATATCATCCACCATCAACACAAAGAGAGGTGATTCACGATGGAATACGGTGAGAAGAGACGCAGCGTATCGTTTAACCTCAACGATCCGGAAGAGCGTGCTCTTTATCAGTTCTCTCAGAAAATCAACTTTAGTGGTCTTGTGAAACAGTATCTAACTCGTGAATTTAAGCAGCAGTCACATCAAATATCAGCGACACCGGAGGCATCTTTCCAGGTGAATTTAGGCGGTGATCAGTAAGTGTGGGATAACGGAGAATTGGTTTTTGTTGTGGTCGGTGAGGCTGAGACTTACTTGTGTGCGCTTGATTGGCTGTCCAACTGGATTGCTTCAGGGTATCGGGTCTATGGGGCAGCCGACACGGTTAGCGATATTGAACGGATGTACCGAGATGCTTGGCAGGAGGAGGGAATGAAGTGAAAAAACGTACGGCTGTTGTCTTAATTGGCTCAATAGCGGCGGGAACGGTAACCGCAGCCACGTTATCAGTGATGTGGTGGACCATTATTCCAATCTCCATTTGGTCTATGGGAACGGCTGTTATTGGCGGACAGACGATGAACGTTTTGCGAGTTAAAAACGGACAATTGCAGCCAGTGAAGGTCTACAAATCGCCCGAACAATCCGATGTTCTTCGCAGGATGCAGTAAGGCTATTGCCTGGTTCAGGCTTATGCGTGGCTGGGGCAAAAGTTGCGTGTCCGTCAAAATTTTTAGCTCATCATCGAATGCCCCACAACAACACATATCGTACCGACGATAATCTCCCAAAACGCAGCGAGGTACGGCATAACATATCACCCTTTCTCATTGTTGGCGTTATGGTGTCCCGTTAAGGAGGGGGTATCCACGGTTACTCTTGGAGCTTTCATCATAGGTTTTGGGCTTGGTTTGTACGGAAAGTGGATCGTACAAAAATCCTTTGGGAGGTGGCACCGTTGAGAAAACCTGTCGTGATCGACATGCACGAGTTTGTTGTGAACGGAAAGGTGCGGCGCGTAGATGCATATCGAGTTGATTGGCATCAATTCACCTTAGCTGCCGGATCTATGGGCGTTGTGCTCGAAGCTGTACCGGCATTTGTCTACGCTGGCACGGACCCGGCTGTAACGGTAACGGCAAGCGAAGGTGCTCAGCTCGACAGCATGCACTTTAACGCTGACGCATCTTGGGCGGATTACGTCATTCCGCTCATAAGGCACCAGGCGTTGCCGCTGGCCGTGACAATGGTTTGCTGGGCTGGACTTGAGATGATTCTGAGGCGTCCATCAAGCGCCCTAGATCGTGCTAAATGGGCAATAGGTGGCTACATCGGCATGCAGTTTGTTCTACCGTTCATTCGGCACCTGGGACACCAATTCGGGGATGTGTGAGGAGGATTTGCGTGAAATCATTGCTTATCGTGCGGAACGTTATCAATGACATATTCCCATCGAAGACAGATAAGACGCTTTGGATCGCTAATGGATTCACCTGGACGGCTGTGCTCTTTATGGGTGGATGGATTCCGATGGCATGTGCCGGTGCGGGTACGCTAATGTATTCCGGAACTCTAGAGTTGATTTATCGAGCACGAGAGGAACATAGCAAACTGAGTGGTCATTCATGAAGTGGCCATGGCAAGTAACAACCACGTTCGGGGCCGTGGATTCGTCGCACGCCGCGTCGCATAGTGGGGTTGACCTAGCGCTGCCGATGGATACGCCGGTGCAGTCTATAACGAGTGGAGTGGTCGAAAAGATCACACATGAAGGCTCACAAGGATTCGGGAATGCCGTATGGCTTAAGGAACCCGACGGCTATCGGATAGTGTTCGGTCATCTCGACAAGGTGAAGGCGTACGCTGGGGAACGGATTCACAAAGGAGATGTCATTGGCCTGTCCGGCGACACAGGGTATTCCACTGGTCCACACTTGCATATCGGAGTTATGGCGCCGAACGGTAAATGGGTCGATCCCGATAATTATTTTTCTCCGTGGCACAATTGGTTCCATCTCTCGAGTAACCGCGTCAAGAACAGCGAGGATGAGTTTGTAGTCGGACACGTTGAGCATTGGATTGGGGAGATCGTGAAAGGGTTGGCCAGAGACTTTGGAGAGTGGGCACTTCATCAGATTGCACCCATTGCTCTTGTCATTTGTGCTGTGTCCTTACTTGGAGTCATCGCCGGAATGGTTAGGCCGCGTCGTTGGGCCTTCTACAGCGGTTTAATCGCGACGATTGCATATCATGCGGGGTGGGCATCCTAATGAGGCCGTGGAAGTATGTTTATCACGAGATGGAGACTATAAGAATTACGCCAGATCGGTCGGCGCGGAATGTGCAGGGTCACATCTTTGCGAATGCCCTACATGATTGCCATTCAATTGTTTGGGACCGTCTCAAATTCGGTTGGAAGGGTATTAAGCACACCGCGCCGGTTCGGTTCTGGCACATCATCGACATATCCTTACAGGGCGTTAAATTCTACTTCGCTGCGCCTACTGGTGAATTCTCTACCTACGCTACTCATCGTTTGAATAGATACTGGCCGAAAGCAACGATAGAAGACGGACAGCAAATTCCGCTGGTTGAGATCAGTAATACTGATGTCATCGAATTGAATCTAACCAAGCACAACATTTTTGGTCTTGGTATTGGCCGAGATGAAGACACTACACCAATCGCTGACATCCTCAGTGTCCTGGAGGACTTTCGAGAAGACGATAGAGCGGTCATTGCCTACTGTTTTGAGCCATACGACCGCGTGTCATGGGCTGACATTGCTGATAACGCTTATGAAGCGCTAAAGGCCGGGAAAGTGCCGAAGCGTTTTGAACTGAAGGTAAAGGTTAATCAGATGAAGGCTGCCGAGTTTCTAAATGACCAGCTGCACGGCGCTTATGACACTGTATTTGGCGCACTGGATGGCAAAGAAGCGGCCAAGAAGAAGGATAACGACCGGAATAAGAAACCGGAGAAGTCATCGGAACGCCTTGTACTTACACAGCAGAACGAATTCAGCGCTGTCACACGCAATAAACGCAGTCAACCAGTGTTCAAGGCATGGATGCGTGTTTTGGTCACCTCTAAGGATGCTGCACGCCGTAAGGTACTGACACGAGCATTCTCTAACGCATTCGCCGCTCTGAACGGCGACAACTCAATACGGGGGCAGCGCGGTAGCCGGTCGGCTATCGATGAAGTGAACACCCTTCAGTTGCACCAAAAGACGGTGTTGAGTCCAGGCGTGAATATCCTGTCATCCACTGAGTTCGGGAAGCTAATTCAAGTGCCTACAGCGTCCCTCCAGGACCAATACAAGGACTATATCGAGGCAATCAATAAGCGCGAACTGGATTTGCCCGATTGGCTAACGTCCGGGGGCCTAGAACTAGGCGAGGTAACGTACAAGGGCAAAACGGAAACAGTGTACATCCAAACAAAGGACCATGACACGCTATGTCTCCCCTGGTTCGCTTTTGGACCGCAGGGCGTAGGCAAGACAGGGCAAGGTGTCAAAACGGCCGTGGAGTTTATCAAGGCCGGTTACAGCGCCTTTGTGATTGACGTGGCAGATGGTGACCTAGTGACCGAAGCGCGTGATGCAATGCCGGAATGGATGCCCGATGATCACATTATCGATATGGACTTAGGTCACAAAGACTTTGCCATCCCGATGAACTGGTCAGAACGGGCTGCAGCTGGTGATCCGGATGACGAAGCAGACGTGGCTAACCTCATGGCCGCGCAGTTGGTTCGGTTCATCGATACGATAGCCAAGAGTGAGACGTCAGACCGGATGTCGATGTACTTAAAAGATGCAGGTCGCGCACGTTTAGGCAGACCGGGGGCCACGCCGCTGGACGCGATGCTCATGCTTACCTCAAAGAAGTATTGGGGGTTGCACAAACGATACGTCGTAAGTCCGCGGGTAAAGGCGAAGCTCGAAGCATTTTGGAATCAGTCAGACAGAGAACGAAACGAAATTATTCGCCCCATACAAAACCGCATTAGTCTTCTCATGGACGAAGAACGAGTCGCAGATCATACCCTCCAACCCGACAAAACAGACGCCGATGGCAATCCACTCATTAACTTTCGTAAATGGGCAGACGGTGACGAGCATCCGTATTTCGTTGGGATCCGTATACCGAAAGACTTCTTCCTAGACGCTGGCACTGACGCCGTGGCCACTTTCGTCATCTCAAAGCTATGGTTGGCTATCTTGAGCCGATACGATACGGCAAAGAAGGATCGCAAGCCCTGTGTGTTTGTCATGGATGAGCCACACCAGTTCCCGAGCGCATTGCCGCTGTATAAAGGCGTGGTGCGTGAATCCCGTAAATGGCGTCTGAAGCTCATGTGGCTGGGGCACACGCTCGAGGACTTCAAGGACATCATCGAGCAAGTACGCGCCGCCGGGTGTCAGTATTCGCAGTACAAAGCGAAGTCGGAAGCCAGTTTAAAGATGGTCCTACCCGAAATGGCACCGTTCACCAAAGAAGAGTTGATTAACATTCCAGATCGTTTCTGGGCGGTAAATCGAATCACGGCACCAGGCAGCGAAGAACCTGCACCAGCGTTCCTAGCACATATGGCTGCGCCACCAAAAGCGGTTAAGAATCGCTCATACCTGCGTGACTATTGGGCCCAGACGCTTGGGCGGCCGCGGAAGGAAGTACGCAAAGCATTGATGGATAAGGAGGCTCAATATCTATGATGGGGGCACTCTTGAGGGTGTTTAACTGGGGTTCGAAGGTTGATGCCGGTAGTCCATTCACATTGAGTAACCTGGACGATTTGTCAGACCTGGCCGATGCACTGCGCCAGGCGTTAGGATGGTGAGCTCATGGGCTTCATGAAAATGATCATTTACGATTCCATTCGTAGCGCGCGCCATGCGGCTCGTGAACGTGCGAAGGATAGCGCCAATACATTTCCCCATACGGGACTGAAACAACTCGGCAAAACGGCTGTCACGAAGTCAGATGTCGACCGACTGGCAGATAAGGTGGAGCAAACACGTAGCGATGTACACCGGGGACTCGGAGACCTGTATCATATGCATTCGACGAATGACGAGTTCCTATTCAAGCAAATGGATAGGCTTCATGATGCCATCGACAAGCATGGACAAACGATCAAAGAACTGGTGGATGTCATTAAAAATATGGGTGGCCTTGGGTGAGCTAGTCGAAGGACCAACTGCCTAGCAATCATGGAACGAATATAAACCTTGTTGAAATATTAGTTTATTGTGAATAATATATGTTTATTCGGAAGGTTGGGTTTGGAGGGGCAAAAATGCCGAAAACGCACTATTTTCCTAAGGACACTGTCCACTATACGTGGGATAAGTCACATGAACCGTTGCTACGGATCCAAAGTGGTGACACAGTCATTTTTGAAACTAGAGATGTAAGT
Source organism: Alicyclobacillus dauci (assembly GCF_026651605.1). Lineage (GTDB taxonomy): Bacteria > Bacillota > Bacilli > Alicyclobacillales > Alicyclobacillaceae > Alicyclobacillus > Alicyclobacillus dauci. Next base: position 70,417 of record NZ_CP104066.1, read on the forward strand.
GACCGACAATTTGGGCCTAATTCGACCACAGAGGATGTAGCCAATCTAAACTGGGATAAGGTATATCCGTTGTCTGGTCCGGTATTCGTCGAAGGTGCTGAGCCTGGGGATACGTTGGCTATCGAGATATTGCATATGAATCCTTTAGGATGGGGTTGGACAGCTGTACTACCTGGACTAGGTTTACTGGCAGAGGATTTCCCCGACGCGTATTTACGTACATTTGATTTGTCAGATGGGAAATACGTGCATTTTCGAGAGGACATCAAGATACCCATCGAACCTTTTTTCGGAACCATGGGTGTGTGTCCTAAGGATGCTGACGGTCAACCAATTATGCCACCTGGTACATTCGGAGGTAATCTCGATACACGGCAGTTGACTCCAGGTACAACTCTTTATCTCCCTGTCCAAGTTGCAGGTGCATTATTCAGTTGTGGTGATGCCCATGCAGCTCAAGGCGATGGTGAAGTTTGCGTTACTGGGCTTGAATGTCCTATGTACGCCACTCTTCGTTTCAATCTTATCAAGAATCAATCGATTCCAGCCCCTCAGTTCGAAACTGCAGGAGCACTTACTTCGAAAGTTAACCACGCTGGTTTTTATGGAACAACGGGCGTTGCTTCTGACCTAATGGTAGCCGCAAAAGATGCCCTTCGCGCTATGGTAAAGCACATTTCTAATAAATACGAGATGACACCAGAAGATGCATATCTTCTTTCCAGTCTGTGTGTGGATTTAAAGATATCCGAAGTAGTCGACGCTGGACAATACGTTGTTAGTGCAGTTTTGCCTTTGGCTGTATTCCAAAGATAGTCAGTACAGTATCTGATATAAAAAACGACCCCTGCGAATCAAATCGTAGGGGTCAAATTATATGTAGTAGGGGCATCAACGTTATGGATTAGAAGACGAATATTACAGTTAGATGTCATGAATGTAAGAATCGTCCTCTCCGTTACAGAACCAAACCATCCCCTAAAACCCGATGGTTACTCGTTAAAGCGGAAATCAATTTAACGCCAAATTAACGCCAACTTATCACCAATTTAACTCCATATTGACATGCAAAAGGGCAGTCCATGGACCGTTCCAGTCATGACCACGTTGGTTGTGTGTAGCGTACACGTTTCATTGAACCGTTAAAGGTGTAGGTGCAAAATTGATTTGCTTGCTCCTCATCTAAACTCCTTGCACACCTTACTCCTTCCAAGGTCATCTGTGCGGGGAGTTTTTGATGTTCCCGTTATTTTTCTACTGTGTACCCTTAACCCGAGGTACATTTTTACACTCCATTACATTTGTGTCCAATAATCGATGGCTGTTAGTTTGTGAACAAGGATTGTATGATTCGTGACCAGACGAAATCCACGTGTAGAGCACACAGTTCATTGATCGGTGAAACATGTAGGTACATACTTGGCTGAAAATCTGTAAACCACCTTATTGTCCTCGTATCGCTATTATGGTGATGCGAGTTTTTTATGTCCAAAAAAGACAGCCCACCGAAGTGGACTGTAAGAATGGGTATGTACCCTGGAGACACAGACGTACCGCATGCCCCGCCTTCGCACACGACATTGACAGCCACACATGCCGTCCTACCTAAATTGCCGGAACCACAGTATATGACGTTACTGGTGCAAAGTCCGTCGATACGTGACGTGTAAATTTAAGGGACAGCCGATGGCAGGGCGGCTGTCCAGGAGTAAAGGGTTGTATATAAAGGTCGTTACCGACCGTCCACACCGCTGATTATAAATATTCCGTTTTAGGTTCAGTTGGAGGCGCTGTGTAGATTGTGTGGATTGTCCTTAAAAGAACCAAGTCACCTAGTCAAACCGTTGTTACTGTAAGAATAATGGATAATTGCATTAGCACCTTTTTAGCACCAAATTAACGCCATATTAGCGCATTATTATCACCTTTTTAACAACAAAAAAGACGCCCGTTGAAGGACGCCAAAAGGAGAAAGGATTGGAGGCCATCTATAGCATGTCCAGTTAAACTAGCGATTATACACGTTGGGCAAAAAGTTTTTGATCTACTAACAAAAAAGTCCCCGTGCACCGACCGAAGCCGATGACGAGGATAAAAAGGGGTAGAAAGGGTAAATGCAGGATTAGTGTACATCCCAATGATGTACATATGGGCGTTCAGTGGTATTCATCATATATTCCGTATCAATTGACTCCAAAGTTGGGGTGAATGACGTAAAAACGTTTTTGGGTACAAATTGTCACCAAGTATTTTTGATGGTGCGAATGTGTCACTAATCATCGGAGACGCTTGATATACGGGGATGTCAAGGATTGCAGGAACCTTCCGATACTTGCAGAAATTGTGAGTAAGGAGGGTGAGTGCATGAAAGTCGAAATATTTTTCAATGGGGAACCATGGCACGATACTAAATGGGATTGTATTCCGCGAATCGGCGACAGATTCCTATATCATCATCCTTCTGGTGATGACTTTCACTGTGTTGTTGATGATGTAGTTTGGGTGATCAATGATCGACTAGAAGTTTCTCCCGAGTTACGAACATCAGTCAAAATCAAACTTGAAGGAAATTTAACATTACTCGATTGACCCGCTTCGGCGGGTTTTTATTTTGCCCAAATACGTGATAGCGCGAAGGGTACGTGGTTCGCGTCAGTTCTCACGTAAATCACTAAGAGGAGCATTTGCTACTGTGCCATCCTCGTAATGGATTTCGGCATATGCGTTGGACTCGAACACTTGATCAATATGAACAGCAACACCGCGGTACTCTACATTGATAATCTGGGGCGATTCCATAATTTCTTTAGCTCGATGGATATCCATTTGAAACCACCTCCCTAAACTAGGATGACCGTGTAGGGTTTTATCTATGTACACCACGCCTAATTCATAAGAGGGACGCCGTAATCGTTAGCATCCAAACTGCGAAGCCTTAAACTGGCTATGTCGCCCGTTGGGTGTGTTTTATAGGTACGAGTGAGTCGATTGACTAATACCCACCCTGGTCCAGGTTTTGGACCACTAACCAACCTATGATGATAGGAAAGGCATTCATGGACGAAAGTAATGTCGGAAGATAGGCTAACTAAACGAATAATGTACTAATGGAACTGCTGTAATGTGTCAATGATAATCGTTAAGAACCGGTGTAACTGAATCCATATATCGATTGCGATTACTGAAATGGGGCTATTTAGCAATGGAGCATGCAGAACGTCATTTCACAGGCTCAGAATTTATTCGAGATATTGTTATTGGAATGTCAGACGGCTTGACGGTCCCATTTGCCTTAGCTGCCGGCTTATCAGGAACGGTATCTCAAACTTCTTTGGTAGTGATTGCTGGGATGTCCGAAATCGCCGCAGGCTGTATTGCCATGGGGTTGGGCGGATATCTCGCTGCCAATACAGACCGCGAACACTATTTTTCCGAGCTCCGTCGTGAGGAACGTGAAATCGACGAAGTGCCGGGCAGGGAAAGAGAAGAAGTCAGGTCACTTCTCTTACAGTGGGGCGTTCCCGAGGAAAATGTGGAAACAACCGTCAATGCCATCAGTCAAAATCGGAAAAACTGGATCGACTTTATGATGAAATTCGAGCTAGGTCTTGAGGAACCCGATCCAAAACGAGCGGTGCGCAGCTCGATTACCATTGCAATTTCCTATATCGTTGGTGGTATTATTCCGCTTGCTCCGTATATCTTTATACACCATGCCAATACTGCCCTAGTGACTTCCGTGATAATTACACTGATAGCCCTGTTTATTTTCGGATTTGTGAAAGGCAGATTCACAGGGGTCAATCCATTCAAGAGCGCGATTCAAACATTGCTTGTGGGTGGCATTGCGGCTGCCGCTGCTTTCGGTTTGGCAAAAGTATTTGCTGGATGATAGTTCGGTCGACGAGAAAGAAACGCGCGGCGGTGTTATCGTTCATAGCGCTTCTGCATATCAACGCTCTGACCAGGAGACGTGGGGCAACTAGAGGCCAGGGTTGAAGCCATTCCGGCTGCATACCACCCTAATTGGTCCTGTAACCAGGGATCTCACAAGAGGGTTCAAAAAGGTGCACAATTATGCGATTGGACCTAAGGCTTATGATTTAGCCAAAAAACACGGATACAGATTGGTTACGATTGAAGTGAAATCGCCACCAGAATACGATTTGACGTTGGAATAAGTTGGCGACGTCTTCTGGCACTAACGGGTGCGAATGTGTGCAATAAGGGTTCCATTAAAAACACGAATGAATATCCAGGACGCGGTATATAAATGAACCGCGTTTCTTCATGTTTCAAGACACTCTTAGAGTAGAGGAAATCGGAATTCTTGTCCCAATAAATGTCTTAGCGTGGGTTTTACGTCATTTTGTTGGCGGGACCCCTATTTATGCGGTGTGTTCGCTGCTCTTCTTATGAGACAAACGGGCAGTTAGTTCAACAACGACTACATACCTCTGGGGACGTGAAGATACCTCATTAGATAATAAAACAGGGGGCGAATAAACCCCCTGTTTCTGCACTAATGGTGCAAATGATATGGGACTGTCGTAACAACGACATCTTTATGTCGTAGCAGCCAGGTTCTTAGGAGAAATGGTGTCTGATTGTGAAGAATGTGGTGCCACCATTTTTTCGGTACGAATTGAGCAATTAATAGCTGAATATGGTCGGGTTTTCCCCCTTCATAATTCTCCAATCGACGTAGAAACTTGGATAGTGGGTAAAGAAGTGATCGATATTCACTTTTTACGGTTACAAGTCTGCATGGTGAGCCCCATGCCTTCCATTTTTGCTCCATCCTTTCGATGGATTCATCATCAAATCCAATGTACAGGGCAATCACATCTTGACTACTGCTTTGGGCGAATGAAATTGTTTCGACAACGATACGATGAATACCCGAAATCAGTACAACGGAAAGAATACGATGTTTGTGAGGATGAATTGTTTCTAGATCGATGCGAAGTTCGTCTGCAATTTCATCGTAATGTTTCCGAATTTTCATTGCGCAAAAGATTAATACCGGTAAAACGATCAGAACAATCCAAGCACCACCTGTAAACTTTGTCACTGCAAAGATGACGGCGACGAGTGCTGTAACCAAAGCACCAAATGCGTTAATTGTCGCTTTGACCTTCCAAAGGTGCCCTCGAACCCTTAACCAACGCTTTGTGAGACCCAATTGCGCAATGGTGAATGCCACAAATACACCGATGGCGTAGAGTGGAATTAGCGCATTGGTTTGCGCATGAAATACTTCAATAAGCAGGGCCGCAAGTGCAGCAAGCACAATCATTCCGTTTGAGTATCCTAACCTGTCTCCACGAAGTGCCAGGGACCTTGGTAAAAATCGATCTTTAGCGACCAAAGCAGCCAGTTGAGGAAACCCAGTAAAGGTGGAATTGGCGGCTAAAATGAGAACCACAAAAGTGAAGATGATAATGATCTGGTAAATCAATCCGTGGCCAAAATATAAGCCTGCCAGTTGAGACAGCATCGTGTTATTTGGATTGACTGATATCCCCTTAACATACAGGTGATAGGCGAATCCAAGCAACGTCACACCCGTGATGACACCTAATGCGATATAGGCCCGAATCGCACCATTTTTCCCTTCTCGGAAAATGGGAACTGCATTAGAGATGGTCTCAATCCCCGTAAGAGACGAACAGGCTGAACTAAAGGCTCGGAGCATGAGCATGGCCGTGAGTCCTTGAGGAATCGTTCCAAAAGGAGGGGTTACTGGTTGCACAAATCCATGGTGAAGTTCGTCAATGAATCCAGCTACGATTAGAAGGATCATACACGCCATGAAAATGAATGTCGGATAAGCAAAAACCTTTGCTGACTCCGATACCCCACGCAGGTTGATTAATAAGATAATGAAGACACATAAAATCGAAAGCAACGTTTCATGGCCAGAGAGGACTGGGTATGACGAAGCCATGGTTTGAATTCCCGAAGAAACGGAAACGGCGACCGTTAGTACATAGTCTACAAGCAAGGCACTTGCGGCGATGAGCGAAACAACCGGCTTCTTAAAGTTGTCCTTGCCAATTGCATAAGCACCGCCGCCGCTGGGATAAGCCATAACACCCATAATGTACGATGTGATTAGAAAAGCGAGCAGGATGACTGTTGAAGCAGTTATTGGAAGTATAATCCATTTTGCATTTGTGCCTAAGTGTGCCAATTCGGTTATTCCAGCTTCGGGACCATAGGCCACGGATGAATACAGATCTGCAGCGAGAATTGGCAGTGCAATGAGCCAAACCAGTTTCATATGTGGCTGATTAAGTTCCCGAGAACGGATAGGGCGACCTACAAGTATTCGTTTCACGTTTCCAAAATTGAACAATCCGAAGGCGATTGCTGCAATGATAATGCAAATCAAAACGGGATGAAGCCAAGGAAACTCTTTGTACATGTTGTAACCTTCCCTCTGAATGTACTCCTAGTGTCTCTGTATCTCTTTCGTTAGTTTGCCTAAAACACAAAACGACCCGCAGAGGGGTCGTCCAAAAACCTCTCCTGCAACACCTACGAAGTTAGCTGACGGGTTCGGGTGGCAAGAATTTTCACCCTTCCAACATGGATTCACCCCAAAAGAATGGTTCCTCCGCTCCCAATAGGGATTAGGCGTATATTGAGTTGACGTCGATTATTGTAGTCTCGTTTAATGAAAATTCAATACCAAACTCTGGATTTAATTTTAATGGACTTTGCGATCATGCATCGTTTGTACGTAGACGAACCGCTTATTTGGGAAATTGGTTACTAGAGGACATCTAAATTTAGCACATTCTACTCGAAGTTTGCACAGAGTATTTATTGAACTTATGGGGGCGTTAGTGCAAGATCGACTGCCACATAAATACGAATTAATATCCAGAACGCGGTATGTATATGAACCGCGTTTCTTCATATTTCAATGAACTCTTAGAGTAGTGAAAAACCGAATTTTCATTCCAATAAATGTATTAGCGTATATTTTCGTTAAAATGTCGGCCCTACCCCGTAAATGGCGTCTGAAGCTCATGTGGCTGGGGCACACGCTCGAGGACTTCAAGGACATCATCGAGCAAGTACGTGCCGCCGGGTGTCAGTATTCGCAGTACAAAGCGAAGTCGGAAGCCAGTTTAAAGATGGTCCTACCCGAAATGGCACCGTTCACCAAAGAAGAGTTGATTAACATTCCAGATCGTTTCTGGGCGGTAAATCGAATCACTGCACCAGGCAGCGAAGAACCGGCACCGGCATTCCTAGCGCACATGGCCGCGCCGCCAAAAGCGGTAAAGAATCGTTCGTACTTGCGTGATTATTGGGCGCAGACGCTAGGTAGACCACGGAAGGAAGTACGCAAAGCGTTGATGGATAAGGAGGCTCAATATTTATGATTGGTGCGTTGCTGAAGGTATTTAACTGGGGATCCAAAGTTGATGCTGGCAGTCCGTTCACGTTGAGCAACCTAGACGATTTGTCTGACCTGGCCGATGCACTGCGCCAGGCGTTAGGGTGGTGAGCGCATGGGATTCATGAAAATGATCATCTACGACAGCATACGTAGCGCACGGCAAGCGGCACGAGAGCGCGTCAAGGAGAGCGCTAACCCTTTTCCTCATACCGGGCTAAAACAACTCGGGAAAACGGCTGTCACGAAGTCTGACGTCGACCGACTGGCTGATAAGGTCGAGGAAACACGGAGTGACGTTCACAAGGGCATCGGTGACCTGTATCGGATGCATTCGACGAATGACGAGTTCCTTTTTAAGCAGATGGATAGGCTGCATGATGCAATAGATAAGCACGGTCAAACGATCAAAGAACTGGTGGATGTGATCAAAAACATGGGTGGCCTCGGCTGATACAGTCGTGGCTTCTCCTGTTACATATCCAGTTTAAAACATGGTTGCGATGTGTAATTTCAGCTTATACTGCCCTTAGAGATCCTTCAGAACCGCTTAACGAAGTGGAGGTACTATGCGATGTCCAGGGCCATGTTGTATCTCGGTGGAATCTTCGTTGGTTTTATTGCTGGACTTGTAGTGGGGCTTGGATTCTTCACTATTGCTTCCGTTGCTAGGATTCAATCAGGGATAGCGTTGATTACACTGCTCTTTGTTACTTTCATCGCAGTGGGTTGGACCCATTGTAGACGCCATTTCGACTAGATGTGGTTTTTTATCTCTTTACTGCTGGGCGTGGGAACCTTTGAGATGCTGTTTGTATAAACATGTGGACGCGGTGTCAAAAAGGGCGTCTCACGACGCCCGCACCATAGTCATTACTTAGTTGTGACGTCTCCGCTGGCGACCACGGTTAAATCCTTCGTGCTTTGATGGATATTAATCACCCATCCACTTGTAGGAATACTCTTTACACCTTTAATAACGGTTGTTGCAGTTGCATCCCCGCTCTTGTTTGCAGTCAAATCCCCTAAAGCGTAGACTATTGGGCCTGTTTTTGTAGTCGTACCACTATGAATATGCTCAGGATGTACACTGTTCGGTGCCAGTCCGGAAGCGGTAACTATAACAGTTAACTGATGTGTTTTAGGATTCAGCGACAAGGTAGCTGTGCCTTTGACCTTATTTCCTTTTGTTGAGTCAAGGGTTGCAATAGCCGACGTAGCAGCTGTTTTGGCAACACTCTTTGTACCGGTTTTTGCAGCGTTTGATGTTGAAGTACTTGTTGAATTTTGGGTAACAGATGAACCATTCGTGGTGATATTGCCTACGGTATTACTAGTGCTGTTACTGGTTCCGCAACCGGCTAATCCAAACGTTGCGACAGTAATTACGGAAGCAACTGTAGCTAATGTCTTTGATGTCATGTTCTTTGTCCCCCATTTTGCCTATGTAATGCATGGCTCTGTCGATAGTTTGTTATCGACAGTTACATCGTCAATTATAGTTACGGTGTCTGGTACCTATATGGAGACGGTATGTAAATTGTGTGACGGGGCTCATCGAATAATCTAAATGATTTATTGTCGTATTTAGCGTTGCTAATGCGAATATTCCAACATGTATTTTTTTACTGGTTCAAAATAGGCGATAGCATGTTATAAATAAAGCAATTGAGGGTACGTGGGACCCTTAAATCTGGCTCAAGGGGAGTCAAACTTGAAGAAGTCGTCCTGGGCGATTATTGCGTTATTTCTTGGTACGGTTACTACACTCAGTGGCTGTGCATCAGTACAAACCGAGTCAAATCACACTCACAACGTTTCGCAGAACACAATCAAGGGTGAGACGCGTTCCGTTCAGAAGGGGACCGAAGCACTGACAAGTGTTGTGACGGGCGTACCCATCGTTTACGGAATGCGTAAGTTCCCATATCCTTATCAAGCCATGTTAGCCATTTCTTCAGATGCGGACAGTCAGACACTTCGTAAATTTAATCTGGTTCACGAATTTATGAATACAACGCAAATGACCCCGCTTGGTCGGGGCCTTGGGCTTGATTTCTCGGATTCCTTCTTCATGTATAACGGAAACAATGAGCCGGGGTATGTGGACATCAACCATGAACCAATGTCAGATGAGCTAACGTATTTTCGGGGTGTATCAAATCAGCCGTATGCTGCTAGTGTTATTAACGACTACATTCACGACGGATGGATCGACACAATGCACACGTATGGCGACTTCAGCGAGGTTAACCAGAATAAAACGCTGTTCACGCGGAAACTGGCTAAACAAGCTATTCAAACGCTAGACGCGAATGGTGACAATATTACCGTGTGGACCGATCATGGGAATAAATCGAATGTAGATAACTTTGGTGCCTACGGAGAGACGCCGTTTTATTCGTATCAGCAGGGTGCAAATCCGTGGTCACAGTATTACCACACAAACTGGACTATTCCTTATGGCGTTAAGTTTGTATGGGCGGACATGTCGAGTAGCCAAGTTGGAATGAAATCGGTCATCTATCCGCTGCAGTTGCCGGATGGAAGACACGTTTGGGGTTTCTGGCGATACACGAACTCCGGATACAGCAAGAAACACGGAGTTTTATGGAATTGGACACCATATCAAATATCCAACCAATTGAGCACGTCCAATCTTGACAATTTGGAGAGATTTCATGAATACTCCGTTGTTGCACAGCATTTGGACGGTACGACTTACCCTGGAGCCTTGCCACAAAGTGCTGTTCATGCTCTCGACATGTTGGCGACTCAATATCATGACGGAAGGATTCTGGTAACGCGGACCAGTCGTTTGCTTCAGTATAACGTTACCCAGCAGTATGTTTCGTACTACGTGACCTATGCTGGCGGTAAAGCGTACATTCACATCCGTGACATTGCGGACCCTGTACTGGGCAAGCATGTACCAAACTTGAATGAAATCCGAGGACTGACTTTTTACACGACAAATCCAGCTAAAACGGTAATAGAGATCGGTGATAAACCTGTCCCCAGCAATCTCATTCAAGACAACAAGAGCGACGGAATTAGGCCAAGTATTGCTGTCAAATGGTACCCAACGAACACGACGAATTACGCGAGGACAGTGCCTGGGGTTGTTTGAGGATAGCCCCAAAACCGACGTTGAAGAAAAAAGACCCCTACGACATCCAATCGTGGGGGTCAATATTATATGTGCTATAAGGGGTAAGAAAAACACTCATCAACGTCATGGCTATTATAGGACATGAATATTACAGTTAGATTTCAGCCATGGAAAAATAAAACCCCACCGTTAAATACGATGGGGTCATTCTTATGGCACGATTATTTCTTCGTGGTTTTTGTGCTCTTTGTTGCATGTGAAGACTTAGCTGTTGTTGTCTTGTGCGTAGACGTCGTAGCCTTATGTGTTGTCTTGCTTGTCTTAGTAGAAGTCTTATGTGAAGCAGGTTTTGTGGTCTTATGTGTGGCGGTTTTCTGCGCAGAAGTCTTGTGTGCGACAGGTTTTGTGGTCTTAGTCGTATGCGCAGACTTCTTCGTTGTAGCGGTGTGTGTAGACTTTGTTACGTGCGTTGTAGTATGAGTTGTTTTTGCATGTGTAGCTGTGTGATGAGCTGGAGCCGTCTTTGACGTTGCTGCAAATGCCATCGTTGGTGTAGCCAGTAGGGCAATTGTAGCCATCGTGGAAAGAAGTATTTTTTTCATTTGTAATTCCCCCTGGTTATTATGTAGTTGGATAACCAGCCAGAATTATGCTTCCACGAATCTCAAAAACTCATCAAAACGATGTTTAACAACTTAAAAGGACAGCCACCTGACTGCCCTACACAATGGTGACAAAATGTATCGCATCAATGATGGGTAGCCTATACCTGTACTAGTCGATAGACAGGACAGCAGGGTAAGACGATGTGTGCGCCACGTGGAACGGTACATGTACGGCCGATTGATGAGTTGTCAAAGCTATAAATTATTGTTGTCTATTATTCATAGGTATCCGTGTTAATGGATAAAGTATCAGCCATAGCATTAAGCCAAGACCACCGTATGTAATTACTGCCTGTATGGATTCCGTGTCCACTTATATTCACCTCCATTTTTATGATGTACCAAAACGGCGGATAAAAAACGACCCCTGCGAATCCAATCGTAGGGGTTAAAGTATATGTATTAAGGGGACTGAAACATGTCCTCGGCTATTGTAACGCGGAAAAATTATGAATCAATATTAGTTCTTCTTGTAGGGTATATACTTCTTCAATTACACGAAGCAAAGTTACAACGGAAAACACCACAGTAGAATCATTCTGTAATGTATTCCATTACAGAACCAGGTGACATATGTGCACAACAAAAAGAAACGTCCGTATGAAAGACGTCATTGGATCTTCACCAGTAAAAGTGGCCACTTCCCCGTAAAGACCTAGTCTCGATTATATAGATTTTCCTAGGAAAGTAGACCGATACATAATTAACCGCCCCTCCTGGAGACGTTTTGTGCATGGATCGAGGCGCGGCATTAACCAGTTGCGATCAGCACTGGCGAGTATCATTATTGACCTATCACCCTTACCTCATCCGTCCGAATTAGGGCGGATTTTTTTGTTTACTGTGCATGTCTAACGTTAGAAGTAAAATAAGAATATTGCATGACAACCACCTCAGCAGGAAATAGGGGAATGGTGAATGAAGCCGAAAAAAATCTAACCAAAGCTGGACTTTGGTTTAACATCTTATGGTGCACTGCTTTAGCTGTGTTGTTTTTGTTAACGAATCACCTGTTTTGGCTATTGTATGAAGTGTTTTTTGGCCTATGGCTGTTGAAGGTACTTGGGAAAATAGACCGCTGAACTGTTCAAATAACAGTATTCCGCTAAGATTTCTTTTTCTGTGACAAATCCGGTACAAAGTGCTATGAACGATGATATTCCCTGTAGATATTTAAGTAATCCGCCTTCGATTGGATTATTCTTAGCAATGGTTCAAAACAGATTTATTAGTATTATCGGAGGCGTAAGGGACAGTGAAAGAAACAGGTATTGTACGTGAAGTCACTAGCATTGCATAAAACTTCTCTGAGCTTGTCAAGTGAGGCACACCACGGTCTGGACACCAGGTCTGAACACTCAGATTTTTAATTTCAGCGGCTTATGGTCTAAAAAGTCAGTACTCCTGTGTCAGGTAGTCCCAATATCCATAATCAGGAATTTTTATATTAGGTCGTAGGTCACGGTCTCGAGATGCTCCGTTTCACCGTCTATGTACTGCCGCACCGTTTGCTCGAAGATGTTGTCCACCTTGCATCGTCGTCTGCCCTTGGATGTTCGACCTGGGCTCTTGTACAACGCCTTCACAAACTCCGAAAAGCTTCGCTCCCAGTAAAGACGTAAACATTTGTAGACGTCGAGCAGCTTGCCGTTATGGGACACCTTCGCCTGTATAAGAATCAACAGGCAGTATGTAATCAGCGCAATCAGCAGTTGGTTATACACGGCATTTTCACTCTTGCCGTAGAGCCGCTTGAGTACGAGATGTTGCTTGACCCATTTAAAAAACAACTCGATTTGCCAACGCTTTCGATACACGTCGCAGATTTGCTCCGCATCCATCGCCATGTCGTTCGTCAGAATCACGACGCGCTTGCCTTCACTGTCCGTGGTTTCAATCAACCGCAGGGTGTACTTCATAACGTAATTTGGGTAACTCCCCAAGCGCACCAAGGCTTCTCTGGTGACTGGTGAATCGTCCGGCACGGTTCGTTCCTCAATGACTTCGTGAATGACCGCGTTGTCTTTGAGCCGCGTGACAAACTTTGTTTTGTTTGCACAGTACGCATCGAACTTTCGGTAATCCACATAGCCACGGTCGAAGACGTTGAGCGCATCGGGCTCCACGACCACCAACGCATCCATCTGCGTTTTGTCTGCAGGTTTGGCAGGTGTGAGAATCACCTTGTCCGGCGCGACTTGGTGGTCTAGAAACACCAAACGCAAGTGCAATTTCACACCGGCTTTGGTCCTGCGAAACTCTGCCCATGGATACTGCGAGAGACACATTGAAATGGTTGATGAGTCAACCAGGTTAATCCGTCTGAGCTTCTCATTCGCTCGCTTTATGCCGACCTGACGCGTAATCTGTTCAACGCATTGACGGAAAACGAAATCCAAAAATGTTGAAGGAGTTTCCCGCAACTTCCTGGATAACTGTGAGGCACTAATAGAATCCAGCGCCAATTCCTTCTGAAGGGATTCATTGGCTTCCAGCTCTAAACTGATATCCGTCAGGGACGGGATCTGGTTGACCTGGGCGAAGACGATGAGCCTAATGAATGGAATAACGCCGAGCTTCTTGACGTACCGATCGAGCTTGAGATGATCTAATTCCTGCAATATGGAACTGACGTTCAGCGGAAGAACATATTCCGCAAACACAGATTTTGTGGAATCCTTGTCCATGCCTAGTCTCCTTAGTAGAGAGTCGGACAGGACTACCTGTACCTCTTATTCTAAGGAGATTTTTCATGTCAGTGGTTGTCTAAATCATGAACATTCCAAACATTGCGTCTATTCATTCTGACAACTTGAAGCACTTGACAAATCCTAAATTCCTTTATGCAATGCTAGTGACGTGAAGTAGACGAATTGGGTAGGATAGTTATCCCGATGGAGCTACGCCGAACGTTACATATTGAGCGAAGGAACCCTATGGAAGTATTCACGGATGCTGATTGCATCATATTTCGCAAATATGAAGTGTCATGCACATTTTGTGGTAACGAAAATGATGTAACCCTGTTTAAGGGCAAGGCGTTGTGCGACGATTGTCGACGAGAACTTGTAGCAAAGGCTGCTTCTCCAACGGTTTAAATCTGAGTTGTTTAAAACCTAGGCACACTAACGAGTCTTGTCATTATATTACATACCATCCGTCCTTATCCGGGACGGATTTTTTATACGAACAAAAAGACAGCCCACCGAAGTGGACTGCGAGATAGGGGTAAGTGCTATGGAACGTACTCGTGCCGTAAGCCCCACCTTCGCTTACGACGATGACAGCCACAGTTGCTGTCCTACCTAAATTGCCGGAACCACAGTATATGACGCTTTGGATGCAAAGTCCGTCGATTCGTGGCGTGTAAATAAAAGGGACAGCCGCATGGCAGGACGGCTGTCCAGGAGGCATATATATCAAGGTCGGCTCGACCGTCCACAGCATTGATTATAGGCATGTCGTTTTAGGTTCAGTTGGAGACGATATGTAGATTGTGTGGACCGCCCTTAGAAGAACCAAGTTACCCTTCAAACCGTTGTCACTGTAAGAAGAACGGATAGTCGAATAGCGCCTTTTTAGCGCCAAATTGACGCCATATTAGCGCATTATTATCACCTTTTTAACAACAAAAAGACGTCCGTGAAGGACGCCCGCTTAATGTATACTAGAGTGTTGTGCGACTTTCGGATATGACGCGGTATAAAGCTATGATTGGTTTGTTTTCCGCCTCCCACTGCTCGTTTTTTAGTGCAGGGACATGAAACTCTCGCTCCATATCCGTCATGAGCCTCGCCAGTGCCTTGTCCTTTTCGTATGGCGGCATATCTGACCGAATGATGTCCTCGTATTTGCGGTGTATGTCACTTAGGCGATTGGCCATGTGATCACTCCTTCTCATTGTCCATTATATCTGTCGCAGGATGTCAGCCATAACGATGTCGTTTAGCCAATTTCTGACCTCATCCGGTGACATGCCGCCTAATTCTTCAAACTCGTACGTGTCGTGAACGGCTTGGATCAATACGTTGCGTACAGATGCAAGTGGTGATGTGGTGATAGTCGTGTTAGGCATTTTCAATCGCCTCCAGTGCGTTATCTAATCTTCTGGACATCCATTGATGTGCGGACACTTCAAATGCGATACGGTATGCTGGCGGCATCGGTATACACCGGCATGGCTTCGACCACTGTATATTGGACCAGCGTGCGATGTGGCGGGGCTTGTACAAGTGCTTGCGTGCTATGTCCATCATGACTTCAGAGAGTGGTTTGGTTCCGAACCGCTCACGTATGGTCCACACCTTGCCATCACTGTCGCGATACTTGCTGACTATCACCTTGCGTCCGTCTTCCGTCGCCTCTTCCCATTCGACGATTAGTTCACGCTCCACTTTCATCACCCTCGCTTGTCCAAAATTGTGCTATAATCCCTGCGTTATCTGCTTAACCGTTTATACGTGTAAGCGTATATTAAACGAAATTGTATGTCAATAGGGGGTACGTTAAATGATTAGATTGGAATTGCAACGTATTTTAGACAAGCAAGGCCTTACACAAACAGCACTTGCTGAAACATCTGGTGTACGACAAGCACGTATTAGCCATATATGTAGGGGATACGTTGAGCGTCTAGAGTTGAAACACATCGATGCAATATGTAAGGCGTTGGATGTTGAACCGTGGGAATGGATAATGTACGAGAAGGACTAAGCATTACACTATCTACACTATGGTGTAAATGGTATAATTTACAAATTACCATATTAACGATAGACTAGCCCTTGAGGAGGGCGATGTCGAATTGGGTGAAATGAATATTAGATACTTCATCATTAATGAAGCGACCGGAGAAAGGTTGCCTATGGATGAGGCACCGGAGGAATGGCGCATCGGATTTGGTCAGCAAGTGTTCCAGACGTTTTGGGATGCATTCGTGAACAAGTTGCCCGAAGTAGGAGCTAGAATTGCGTTGGAATATGAGGAGATCGACCGGATATATGGCCAGTTCAAGATATTCGACGTTATACCGGTCGTGTTTGCGACAGTTAAGCGTTCGAAGAAGCGTGGTCCAGGTCGTCCACTACGATATTTCGATGAAGAGGGTAACGACTGGTTCGTGGTGACGCTGGCATGAGACTACGACAAGTGAGCATATACAACGAACGAACAGGTGAAACGGTGCCGTGGGATGCAGCACCAGAGGAATGGCGACAGAACATAAAAGAGCATGGATCTAACATCTTTAGGAAAATTGTCTTCTCCAACCTGAAAAAATGCAGAATGCGATTGGTGGCCGAATATGAAGAGATAGACGAAATCATAAGTCGAGATGTAATTGACGGCATCCCATTGACCTTCGCGACTGTTAAACCGTGTAGAAAGCATCATGAATCGACCGTAAAAATCGATATCGATGAGAACGGTAAGCAGTATTATGTGGTGACGTTTTTACCTGGGTTCCTTTCAGAACAAAAAGAAACCTCGTACACCGCTAGGAACGATGACGAGGATTGAGATAAGGGTGAATATCAACATTGCTCAGGGTATAAGTATAGAACGAATAAATAATTGTATGCAACGTTTATACAGCAACTTACATAAATGAAGAGAGTTTGGAACAAAAAAATTCCCCACCAGCTTGGCCAGTGAGGATAGGAATAGGGGTCTAGGGCTTTGCAAGACCATTGTATCATATATATTAATCCAATTGTTTCCATATAGTATTCATCATAAAATACAAAGACCCCGTACATCGATGGCGTTAAACGATGACGAGGTCTAATATCTGGTTGTCCCTAGCCATATACAGTATAGGACTTAACAAGCCTCGGTACAAAAAGACCCCGTGCATTGTCCGACATTGACCGCGCGGGGTATATTGGGTAAGGGTAATTCCATGTATAGTATAGCACACAATATTAACCCATTAATTTACATATAGTCGTCGTTAGACAAAAAGAGACCACGAAAACCGAAGCTGACGAGGACGGATCGGGATAATACTGTGTATATCGAGTGTCCTATGCCATATGGAGGCGTATGGCACCGTAAGCATATGAGAAAATAATAGCGTTTGCACGACGCGTACATAGGGGTTTAATGGATCATAAGTAGAAAAAAGAGGAACAGCCTAATAGACTGTCCCAGACGGATTCATTGTTCGATCATGCTGTAACATAGTCCCTAATGTATCTCAAAAAATCTCAAAGGGTTATCCCTCTCTCTTATCAAGGAGGAGTAGATGATATGAAAAACGATGAAATCCGTAATGTGATTCAATACATCATGGACGAAGTTCACCAAACAGCAGTAAGCAAAGGCTGGTATGAAAATCCTGTAGCCTTCACCACGCACATTGCCTTGGCTCACAGCGAATTATCCGAAGCCTTAGAAGCAGACCGCAAGAACCACGGCGAAGACAAGGTTGCTGAAGAACTTGCTGACGTACTAATTCGCACACTAGACATGGCAGCTGCACACAATTTAGATTTGGCAGGTGCGCTTGTTGCCAAGATGGAAATGAACAAAGGTCGAAGTTACCGTCACGGTGGACTAAAGTATTGACGAGGCTTAGATGTGTCGTGCACACTTCATTGAAGTATTTCAGACGTAGGTGCATCCTTGGATAGGACCTTAATCTATTCCACCTCGCATCGTTCATTTATTTATGCGGGGTTTTCTATGTATGGACACAAAGAGGACGCCCAATTGATGAGCGCCACATGGAAAGGAATTGGGGGTCTAGTTATATCTTGTCCAGTTAAACTAGCGAGATGCACGTTGGTTCAACATTTTTTCGACGTCAGCCATAACGATGTCGTTTAGCCAATTTCTGATCTCGTCATCGCTCATATGTCCCATCGATTCGAACTGATACGTGTCGTTGACGGCTTGGATTAGAACAGAACGAACTTCAGCAAGTGGATTATGCATTAGCATGTACCTCCCCATTTTGTACCATTGCAAGTGCATAATTTAATTGCGATATGATAACGTTTTGGAACCATGCGACTGTTTTCTCATGCGTGACAACGACATCGGCAAAGCTCCACTCACGGTCGATCAGGTCTTCAGTTTGCTTCCACAGGTCGAACAAAGTGTCGGACAACAACTTAAGCGTGCTCTTTGGTTCGGCAGGAATGTTGGTGATATCACGGAAAGCCGCTACTTTACGTTCTAAGTCCTCGATGATTTCGTCGAACCAATCCAGTACATCTTCAGTTGAGCCGCGATAATCTGGATACTCTCCAAGTTCATCTACTTGAACCGCAGCTTCATGTAATTCTTTAGCGAACATTTTGAAAATTGCTTGGTTGTAACATTGCACGTCGACCAGTATTTCTTTTAACTTGCCGTTTTCGTACACTTGTACATTAACCATTCTTCATCGCCTCCAGAGCATTGTTTAACCCATTCATAATCCGCTGATGTGCGGCTGCTTCAAACGCAGTGCGATAAACTGGTGGCATCGGCATACACCGACATGGCTTCGACCACCGTATATTAGACCAGCGTGCAATCTGGCGGGGCTTGTATAAGTGCTTGCGTGCGCTGTCCATTAGGACTTCAGAGAGTGGTTTGGTTCCGAATTTCTCACGAAACGTCCGTACTTTGCCGAATTCATATACCCGTTCGCAATATACCGTCCTACCGTCTTTGTCTGTTTCCGTCCACTGTTCGAGGACTTGTCCCATTCACATCACCCTCCGTTGCCATACTATGCAAATTAGTGTACTCTGTGATACGAAAATCGTTTCATGTACCCATTATAGAGCGATACGAAATTCGTTTCAATGAGGATGGAGGAAATATTTTATGGGACTCAAAGCGAGGTTAAATTTGGATAAGCTGTTGGCTGAAAAGGGCATGTCACAACGCGAATTAGCACGTATTACAGGAATAAGACAACCGTCGATAAATGATATGTGCAATGGGAAATACGACCGTCATGTGCCACTAAAGAATATCGCGCTGATATGTGAGGCGTTGAACGAGCCGGTGGAGAAATTAATCGTACTGGAACGTGTAGAGGATAACTAAAGGCTGTAACCCGATTACACCAACTACACTATGGTGTAAATGGTATAATTTACAAATTGTCATATTCACGATAGACTAGCTTGTGAGGTGATGTCTAGTGATGGTGACTCCGAAACAAGTGACACTCTACGTTTATGATCCGACCGTAGGAAAGGATGTGCCGATTGATGACGCATCGGAAGAGGCAAAGAAAGCATTTTCTGACCATGTGACTAAAGTTCTGAAGAAGGTCGGAATGGATTACCTATGGAAAACGATGGGATATAAGTTCCGATTTGTCCACACGAATGAAGAAGTTGATGAATGTTTTGGCTGTAATAAGGCGTTTGGCGTATTCCCAATATCCCTCGTAAGTGTGAAGGCCACATCTAAACGCCAATCTGGACTTATTCAAATGGACTACGATGACGATGGGCAATGGTATTACATGGTGACGCCGTATAGAAAGATGCCGTATGACGACCATGAGATTAAAATGGAACTCGAGAAGATCAAACACGAGGCGTACAAAAGAAGGAAAGGTACCGTTTCAGCCCGATAAGGATGACGAAATAGCACCGGACCCAGAGAGTATGTTGACCATCGTGGTCAGAGGGTAGAAAGGTATCGGGTAAAGGGTGATGTCTGATGAATGTAAAAGTCACAAAGGTTACAGGTACCGGACTCAGCAACGAAGAGTGTATTGAGTTTTACAATATAATCCGTGAACAGTTTATCAAAGGGAGATTGTATGCAGATGATAGTGTATGTCAACGTCACGAGAGTGAGATGACAAACCATGAGGAGGTGAGATTAAGCGATGATATTGAGACAAGTGAACATCTACAACGAAGCAACCGGCGAAACGATTCCGTGGGATGAAGCGTCAGAGGAATGGTGACAGAATGTAGGTCAACGTACGTTTGAGGTCTTTCAAAAAATGGTCTTCTCCAATCTAGAAAAGTACAATATGCGACTGGTAGCCGAATACGAACAGATAGACCAGATTGTAAGTCGAGATGTTGTCAGCGGTGTACCGTTAACCTTTGCGACTGTTAAACCGTGTAGCAAGTATCATGAATCGACCATAAAAATCGATATCGATGAGAAGGGAAGCAGTATTACGTGGGTGACATTTTGACCTGGATTCCTTTCACAATAAAACAGAATCCCGATCAGCTGGGTTGACGACTACATATCGATAAGGAGAGTGATGTCTGATGGATGCTAAGACTACCGGCAACGGATTCAGTGATGAGGCACGTAAAAGGATTTATAATGTGCTGCGTGACTGTTATATAAAAGGGAGATTGTACGCACAGGACGCCGATGTAGACAAAAAGACAAAAAGAGTCCCCGTTCAGCCGAAGCCGACGAGGATAGGATAAGGGGTAAGATAGGGTAATTACCTGTATAGTGTACCATAAATATTAATCCAATTGTTTACATATACAATCGGGCAAAGTTGTACAATTCCGAGGGTGTCTGTTGTCCAATACGGGCTATAATCCGCGTCATAATAATGTTTTAGTTACTAAACAATTAGTGAGTGTCCAATCCAACGCAAAAAGGGTCAGCCGCATCGTCCAAACGGCCAACCCTTAATGCTATACAGAACGCTTCACCGCACGACTAATATTCCCGTAAGATTGGTCAATATACACAAAAGGGACAGATATCCTCGACATCCATCCCCTTGTGCGACCAGCCATTTGGTACACGCTTATGGTGCCCGAAAATGACGTGTATAACCTAAGCAGCCCGCGCCCGACTGGCTATTGCGCCAGATCCCCGAACAACACAAAAACCACCCGTGCGGTGACACAGATGGCTTTTGTGGGTATGACTGATTTTTTATTGGTGTTTCACACTGTATTATAGCCATATTCAGAATAGCATATGTGGATATTCTGTGTTAGTTGCATGAGTCTTTGGACCCATTTACAGCCCTATTTCAGCAGCTGCATTGTGTTTAAACAATTCACCCTCTTGGATGTATCGACGAACCATCTGCACCGACTTATGTCCCGTTTGACGCATGATAGCACGTTCTGATACGTCGTTTTCCGCTGCAGTCGTGGCAAATCCGCTACGCAAACTGTGACCAGCGTATTGAGTTGCATCGAGTTCTGCTGATTCAGCGGCACGCTTCACAACGATTGCTACGGCCTTATCTGACATTCTATCCTTCATATTGCCGTGGCGGTCAATGCTGCGGAACACAGCCCCTTCAACAATGCCTGATCCAGACAACCACGCTACATACGCACGTACAGGACACGTTTCAGTATGCGATCCATACGGGATGCCTACTTTACGTCCTTGGCCTTCCTGGTCGGTCTTACTGCGGCGAATGGTAATGGCCAATCCGTCACGTGTGATCTCGATGTCCTCCACGTTCAATGCGACCAATTCAGAACGTCGGAACGCACCGGCGAATCCAATCAGCAGCAACGCACGATCACGAATGCCGATCAATCGGTCATCCAATGTATCCACCATTAAGCGAATGTCGTTGATGACAGCTGCTTTCTTACTGTGTGAGGCTGAACCGTTCGTATTGGCTATGCCCTTGATGAGGTCACGCACATATGCAGTACGGGTAGGTGTCTCAAGTCCTGCTGTCTGGTGTGCCTGCGATATGGAAGCGATATGACGTTTGATTGTGCTGATCTTACGACCATTGTTTGCTAGGTCAGCAATATATTCGCCGATAGTTTGTGGTGTGGCAGGTAGTGATGTCAGGTTGTGTTGTTGACAATACGTAATGAAGGACATCCAGTCCTTGTGGTACGCCAAGCGAGTATTGGTCGACTTGGACTCGCTGATATAGTCCAGTGCTGTTTTAGGTGTACCCACTTCGGTATGTGTGTTCTGTACCATCAACTCTGACATCACGTTCAACTCCTCGTTCTGACTTCTGATAACGTTAAATTATCGGAAGTTAGGATTTGAGTAAATCATACCTCCGTTGGTTCAGTTTGGCAAGTGGAATGTGTACATTGATGGACTAGGATAGGGTTGTACAAATTGTGTTTGTTGTATACAGTATTCAGTTAAATATAAATGTCAAACTTTGTAAATTAATCCTTGCTCTCTCGAAAACGTCGTCACTCTCACCCGCGCGGTACTTAATGTAATTTTGAAACTCCCGGGGTCCCTCAAACTTTTGACGTTCCAGCGTTCGCACATCCGTATCGATTACGTCATCCAAATTTTTTTATTGATCAAATTTTCAAAACTCCAGGGTATACATACGATGCGTACTGTACACGTCTGATAAAAATTTGATCGCTCGACAACCACTTTATCGCCAACGTTCATATGTACAGGAAATTCACCGTTATAAGTGCGTCTCATCAGGAATCACGTTATGTCTGAATGGGGGTGCACAAATAGAACTATTGCAGAGGGAAATGGCTGCAGAGTATAATAAACGTTGGGGGAATTTTAGCTATATATACGCACACTTCGATTAATTATATCAAATTTAACTTTATCCGTATTTTACACGGGCGCGGAAGCAATGTCAACATGTTCGCAAAAATATTATAAGCGACGTTTGCCAGCAACATTGAACCTTGGCAACTGAATATTGAATTGGTCAGATAAAGTCAAATGGAGGGGATGGAATGGCGAAACAAAGGCAGGAGGATAAGACACGTATTGAGCTTCTACTAGAGAACATCCATAAATTTGATACGTATTATATAAGCCCGCTGTGCATGGGCAATATGCGGAAACGGACGCCTTATGACATAGCCGATCATCGCATGGAAATCGCAGACGCATTACATAGCAACGCACTAAGCCCATTGGATAGACAAACCATCGCCTTCTATTACTTGGCCAACTTGACGGAGTACGAAGTGGGGCAGGTAGTGGGAATGTCGCAGAAAGCTATATCTAACAGGATTGAAGACAATGCAGAGCGTTGGGAAAAGGTCATCATCGATGGTGATCGCACGCCTATACGTCAAGAGCCACACAAACGTGAGCGGATATCTCCGGATTCACCGTTTTACGAATGGAACGAAGACATAATACATAATCGGCCTAATTGGTGGGATGTACCGCCATACATACGCGATTTAATCGTTAGCACATTCGGCATTAATGTTCCGGATGTGGACTCTGTTGAAGAGGTGGATGATAGCACGGATCTACGTATCCGAAAGATGGTTATCGTTAATGGTCAACTTGTTCTCACGCGGTCGATTTATGAGTCGCTATGGAAAAATGTTGAACTGTTCATTCCCAACGGTCGAAAGAATTATATCCGTAGTTGGCGCGGTGAATCTGTGTTCCAAAACGATGATTCGGATGACAAGGAAGACGTCGCTGACTCTGCATGGTGGAATCCCGACACAGGCCAATACTCGTCTGCCCGGTCGAAGAACAAAAATGTGTATTTCCGCAGTCCATCACAGAAACACATCAAGCGAATGGGCAAAGCGCAATGGTACACGCTCAATGGACCAGTAATCACGTACTACTTAACCGAAGAAGAATTAAAGTATTATCGCAATTTGAAATAAAAGTTCTATAAGGTACGTTCTGACGAGCTATATAAGTAGGGAATGAATAGTTATTTTTTAGTTTGAAACAAAACGTTACAGGGAGGTGATTATACATGGATGTGTCCGCAAGAATGTTGAGACTAATGAGACAAGCCGCTGGACATCGACTGCATTATGTGGCTCAAGAATTAGGCATTAGTCGCTCATATCTGAACCTTATCGAACTTGGCTATACAACGCTTACACCGGAAATTAAACAGGCATATCTCAATCTTTATGGGGTAGAGGAACAAGATTTTAGGGGGGCTATCTAATGAAGACGTTGGAGCAGATGAAGCCACAGGAACAAATACAAATGGCATTTAACGAATTGGCAATAATTCAAGCCGCATTAAAACGCGCACAGGAACGAAGAACCTCACGATCTACTATGAACGCGTCGTGATGAATTATAAGGAGGGGTGACATGGAGGTTGTAATGCAAAACGCCCTATCCGGTGCTGCAACATCGGACGGGGCGCATCAGACACTATTTCAATTTGACACCAACAATGTACCACAGACCGATTTACGTTTCTACATGGACAACAGCGGGCACATCGTACCGGCCAAAGTAGCGCAGCACATCATGACCGAAATCCCGTTCTTCTTTGACGGTGCAACGCTCTACGCATATCACAATGGCGTCTACAAACCGAACGGAAGGCAAATCGCCATGAAGTCGGCATTGGTTAAACTACGCGACCACTACAGGCGCAACCTCGTGTCCGAAATCGTGGATTATATCCAGACGTCTATGTGGCAGGACAGCGGCAAGATGGACGTGGAAGATGAGTATATCAACGTTAAAAATGGTCTGTTGCACTGGCCCACGGGTAATCTGTACGCACACACACCGGAACGAGTATCGACGGTACAATTGCCCGTCATATACAACCCCGACGCCACTTGTCCGACCATTAATGAATACATGAAATCAGCATTACCGGCTGACACCCTCCCAATCATCGAGGAGATGTTTGGGTACTGTATGATGCCGTCCACTCAATATCAGAAGGCATTTATGTTCGTTGGATCGGGCGGCAACGGTAAATCACTCGGATTGGATTTGCTCACCACGTTTATAGGCGAATCGAATGTGTCAAACGTGGCGCTGCAGGACTTGGAAGCGAATCGATTTAAACTGGCTCAATTGTACGGGAAGATGGTCAACATTTACGCTGACTTGCCACACAAGGCATTGGACACAAGTTCAGCGTTCAAGTCGGTCGTATCGGGTGATCGTATGAGTGCCGAGTTCAAAGGGAGGGACTCGTTTGATTTCCGTCCTTTTGCTCGCCTCATCTTCAGCGCAAACGAAATACCGACCAGTCGCGATTTAACCGATGGATTTTTTCGACGGTGGATTATAGTACCGTTCCCCAATCGATTCGAACATGGGGTAAATGCGGACGAGAATATGTTGCAGAAAATGACTACTCCAGATGAGTTGTCCGGTCTGTTGAATGTGGCGTTGAATGGGTTACGCCGACTGCAACAGCAACGTAAATTTACCGAAAATGAAGCAACACAACAGGCATTGGCAGACTACAAACGTGATTCGGATAATGTCGCTGTGTTCCTGGACGAAATGTGCGTTATCGGCCCAAATTACCGCTGCAACAAGACGGAGTTGTATCCGGTATATGTACAGTGGTGTGCTGACGCTGGGCTGAAGAAGCTTGGCAAAATTAAGTTTAACGAACGTCTGCAACGACTCGTACCAGATGTTAGAGAAGAACGTTGCGCAAAAGATTTGCCGTGGGAATGGGTCGGCGTTGGGCTCATACACCCAATATTTAGGTGATGTGCGCAAAAGTTATATCGATTCCGCAAAAGTTGCGCAGGAGTTGCGCAAGAGTTTGATACGCATAAATCCAGTCATATCAATGGTTTATAACACTTTCCGCAATTTCCGCAAAAAGTTTAATGAGTTCTTGGTGAAAATGTCAGTTTGTATGGGCTGAAACACTAGTCCAACTCTTGCGGAATTGCACCAAGTTTTGCGCACCGTCCATTTGTCGTCGGTGTTTTTTATTACACACATATGGAGGTCTGCCGATGAATATTACCGTGACAAATGAATTGTCGATCCCATTGTCCGATGTACCCGCCAACGTCAGACAACAAATTATCGATGACTTAACACTCGACAATCCGCCGTATCAAACTGCGTTGCGTATGGGATATTCCACGTACGGAATCGAACCGACGATACAACTATATCGGGCTGAAGCAGGCTCTTTGTATATGCCACGCGGCTATATTATTCGGTTGCGTCAGTTGTTGGATCAGTCCAGCACACCATATTCCGTTGATGACAAACGTTTGTGGTTGCCGAAGGTTCATATGGAGTCGTCCATTGAATTGCGACCATACCAGGTGCCAGCCGTCGATGCGTTGGTACGACACCAACAGGGCGGTGTGGTTGCGGGGTGTGGATCGGGTAAGACCATTTGTGGGCTTGAAGCGGCGGTACGCACACAACAACCGATACTATGGCTCACTCATACCGAAGACCTGTTCCGACAAGTGATTGAGCGTGCTGTAGCCGTACTGGACATCAAAGAAGACGAGATCGGTCGACTTGGCGGTGGAAAGTGGAAGGTGGGCGAGCGGCTGACAATTGGCATGGTGCAGACGTTAGCCAAACGTGACCTCCCGGACATCACTGATAAGTTCGGATGTATCGTTATTGATGAAGCACACAGGGTGCCGTCGGATACGTTTTGGCGCGTGGTCAATGAGTTCCCCGCAGCTTATCGCTTATGGCTGTCAGCTACGCCCACGAGAAGCGACGGGCTAACAGATGCGTTATTCTACGGTGCGGGTCATATCGTTCATGAGGTTCCACGTGATGCCGTACCAACCGTTACTCCAGCACTGGTCGTAATCAAAACTGACTACAATACCACGTACGATAACTTCTCCACGCAAATCAGCAACCTTATACAAAACAAAGCACGTAACCAACTCATCGTCGATACCATCAAACAGAACGCCAAAGGACATTTCAGCCTCGTATTGTCCGACCGTTTGGACCATTTGAAGTGGCTACGTTCAATGCTTGTTAACGCAATCCCCGACATGACAATTGAGATTCTACACGGAAAGCTCAATAAAAGAGAACGCGTGGAATTGTTAGAGCGTATCCGCAACAAACAAGTCGACATTGTGTTGGCTACACAGGTAGCACGTGAAGGACTCGATATACCGCACTTGGATAGGTTGTATTTGGTATGCCCCAAAAAAGCAGAAGGGGCGACCGAGCAGGAAATTGGACGTATTATGCGCCCGTGTGAAGGTAAAAACGATGCCATCGTCTACGACTTCCTCGACATTAAAAATCCCAGACTACAGGCTCAATTTAATAAGCGATGTGCGGTATACGCAAAGCTTAAAATTCGGCGCATGCAGACGGCATGAGGAGGTGACAACAATGACAATTCAGATGTTCCGATTACGTAAAGACGGCGTGCTGTTTTGGTACGTGGTAGATACAATTACCGGTGAGATTTTATCGACCTGGGAGGTTGGTGGAGATGACAAATATGAGAACGAAAGTGATTTAATTGTGGCCAAATAATTCCCCTAATGTACCATCACACCGTACGTCAGCCTCGATTTTGACAATTTACACGTGCTTAAGCTAACAAACTCAGTATGCTAGAGTTTCCTGTGGAATCGGGCATCAAATACGAATATGGGTTAAACGTAGATAGATAGTAATTTGGTGCGAAACTTTCCATGGCGCTATTTTCTGATTGAGACAACAGTGATGACATATCGGATGAAGATATTCCATTCGTTCCCGATGTACCATTATTCACTTGAAAAAGCGGATTGGCGTACTTTTGGGTCTGGGCCAGGAAATCCTGCGTCGACATGTTGTTTCCACCAAGCATGTTCGTTATAACTTGGCCGGTTTGATAAGCCGTATTGAAATCGTTTGGATTCAAAGCGACTTCTTCATTAAGACCGGCTAGAAGTGATGAGTTTCCGTTCGATGCAGAGGAGTTTTGAAATAACTCACCATTCGTTTCTGCGGCACTTATTTCCGACTGTAATTGCGGAGACATTCCACTGCTATCCATGGTGGTCGCACTGTTAGCAACAGAAGCCCAGTTCGAATAACTAGGAGACAAGAGAGGATTCCATCCATAACTTGAAATACCGCTTATCACGTGCCAATCCTCCTATTGCCTTTTAAGAAAAATATACCACGAAATTACTTAATGCCCAAGTATTTAACCAGAACGCGAAAGTCATGTTAATCGCCACAAGTACAATGGGCATAGAAAAAACCATGCAGATGAATCCACATGGGCACGATTTCGAATTACAGCTTGTAGACGTTCGCAGCTTGTGGGCCTTTTGGTCCTTCAACGATGTCGAACTCTACTCGTTGACCTTCGTCAAGTGATTTGAATCCGTTACCTTGAATTGCGCTGAAGTGTACGAATACATCGTCGCCGCCTTCAACGGAAATGAAACCGAAGCCCTTTTCAGCGTTAAACCACTTAACCGTTCCTTGTTGCAAAAGAATTCCTCCATGGTGCGCAGTGCACATTCAATTTACTGATCCAGCGGATCATGTATTAAGTCCCATTATATGTTTGAAAAAATGCAAATGTTGTCGAAACGTGCCACCTTTGGAGAACCAATTTCTTTTTCCCACCGTTGATACTAAAGGACGAGCGCTGATGTATTGCTACCCCATTTATGCCCCCGTTTGTTACCCCATTTATTACTGGGTTTGTGCCCTCGTTTAATACTGCATTTGATACCCAACAAAGGAGTGGAACCTAAGCGCACACATCTACGTAAAGGAGGTGACATATGGCACGAAACATCACATTCGATGAGCTGATCGTCAAAATTAGTGCTGCGCATGTCATCGTTGATGAAGCCATTAAGCCAGCACTTGAGGCCGCATCCGTCAAAGTCAAGGAAACGGCGGAACAAAAATTTGGCCACTACCAGGATTCGGTGGCGGGAGGCCAGTTCCCCGCTTGGGCAGCCCTTTCCACGACATATCTACAACGCAAACTAGCCGCTGGTTCATCTGGAGACGATCCGCTTATCGGTGCACCAGGACTAAGACGTGATGGCGGTACTCCCCTTTCAGAATCCATCCAATACACCGTACGCGGTCTCAATGCTTACATCGGGACGGATAGTGAAGTTTCCGAATTTCACGAATTTGGTACGATCCACGCCCCGCCGCGTCCGTTTTTGAGACCGGCGCTTTTCCAATCGAAACAACAAATAGTGAAAAACATGGGCGCGGCGGTGCAGGCTGCACTTATTTCATATTTCGGCAAATAGGAGAGTTGAACATGTTAAACCGCAAAATCAAACGCGTTGAAGTAAATGACGAATTGCGTATCACACTCGATGAGTCAGACCATCGCCGTACCACATTCACGCTGTACGTCAATGTCATGGGCGAATGGGTTGCAAAGGCGACTCGCACAATGGAACACCCGGACGCAAACAAGCATCTGCAATTGGTGCATCGTGCTAAACAAGCGTTACGCAAAGCAAATAGACACCA